>JBKJMP010000453.1:0-12584 GCA_046596395.1 Gemmatimonadaceae bacterium | reverse complement strand
AACCCCTGACCTCGCCGTTGCGAACGGCGCGCTCTCCCAGCTGAGCTACAGCCCCGTAGTGTGTCACGGGCTCCTGCAATCTATGCCCGAACGTGGGTCCAGTACATAGGAACGGCCCCGCTACTGTGCGGGGCCGCCGTCACTGCCTCAATGTAACCGGGCAGTGCGTGCTGTCAACAGGAGTACCACACCCCGCGCGCTACCGGATGCGCCCGCGCGCTAGCTTCCCGCGATGCTCCCATCTCCCGCCGAGATTCTCGTTGCCGCACACCGGCTTCGCGAAGTCGTGGTGCGAACGCCGCTGGTGCACTCGCCCGCCTTGAGCGACGCAGCCGGTACGGACGTCTACCTCAAATGCGAGAATCTCCAGCGCACCGGGTCGTTCAAGCTCCGCGGCGCGTACAACGCGCTGTCGCTCCTCTCCCCCGACGAGCGCGCGCGCGGGGTCGTCGCTTCTTCGGCGGGCAACCATGGACTCGGCGTCGCGTACTCCGCCCAGCGGCTTGGCATTCGCGCCCTGATTTTCGTTCCTGCCTCTGCACCGCGCGTGAAGCGTGATGGCATCGTGGCACTCGGCGCCGAAGTGGACGAGTCGCAGCCCCATTATGACGACGCGCATCACGCCGCGGTCCAGTACTCGCGCGCGAACGACATGACCTTCGTGAACCCCTGCGCCGGTCGCGCGCTCCTGGCCGGTCAGGGTACGGTAGGCGTCGAAATCGCCGAGGAGCTTCCGGACGTTCGCACGCTGGTGGTTCCCGTCGGTGGCGGCGGATTGGTCGGCGGTATCGGTTCCTTCGCGCGGGCCGTCCTTCCCGCAACCCGCATCGTTGGCGCCCAAGGCGACCGATCGAACGCGATGGCAGCGTCGCTAGAAGCTGGGCGCGTCGTGGAAGTACAAGTGACAGACACACTCGCCGACGGACTCTCCGGCCAGATCGACGAGGACGGCCTTGCCGCAGGCTTGCACGGAATCGATGAAATGCGGGTAGTTCGCGAGGACGACATCGCGGCCGCCATCGCGTGGGTGGCGCGAGAGCACGGGATGCGAGTGGAAGGCTCGGGAGCGGTAGGTGTAGCGGCGGTGCGCGCAGCGCCGAATGCCTTCGCCGGCCCCATTGTGATCGTGCTTTCTGGCGGCAATATCGACGAGGGGAAGTGGCGCTTGATTCTCGGGAACAGGGACTAGGGAACAGTGAACAGGGGACAGCGACAGAAGCCGCTTACCACGGAACGCTGCCGACGCTGACGGAAGGCACGCAGGCGACGCTGAAACTGCGTTCCTTGCCAACCGATGGCCGGCCTGTGATTCCGTCAGGGGCTGTTTGAAAGTCTTCGATCCCGGCAGTTCCCTCCAACGCCGTTACAGCGACGTCGGCGTGCGCGGTTGCTGCGTCATCAGCGTTCCGCGGTCTGGGCTTCGCTGGCCGCAATCAACCGAAAGTGTCGGGACAGACACTAATTGGTCCTGTTCCCTTGGTCCCTGTTACCTGTTCCCTGTAGTCTTGCATCCGCCCCCCGTATCACCCGCGCACCCAATGGCGCCGGCAGCGCCTGAGCGCCGAGGGTCCGCGCCTGCCACGACCTCGCGGTCACCAATGGTGACGACCCCCGCGTAGCCCATGCGCAGCTCGCCGCGCAGCGAGATTGGCTGGAACGCGTGGCCCTTCTTCCGCAACGACGCGAGCATCGCGGGAGAAAACCCGTCCTCGATCTGGATCATGAACTCCGTGCGCGCGTCGACGCGCTGTTGTCCGATGGAGAAGCGCGGTAGCTCGATCGCGCGCTGTGCGTCGAGGCGTTGGTCCAGCACACCCGTGACCACTGAGTACACGGCCGAGGTGATCCACTGATTTCCCGCCGCTCCCGCCGCGAGCACCGGACGTCGCGATGGGCCCGTTCCGCGAAACGCAATCGTCGGCGCAAGGGTGCTGCCGTGGCGCGCATTCGGCAGCCGCGCTCCGTACTCGTCAGGGTCGCTGCCGTAGGAGCCGAGCTTGTCGTTATAGAGAAAGCCCAAGCCTGGCGAGACGTAGAAGTTTCCTCCCCACGTGCCCAGCGTCTGCGTGACGCTCACGGCGTTGCCCTCGGCATCCGCCACCGCGAACGAGGTCGTGCCCGTCGCATGACACCACCGCTCCGAGGCGACTGCAGCGTGGTCGGAGCACTGCGCGTCACCAAGGGTGTTCGCCGACTCGACGTGCAGATCCTTCGCTTCGCTCAGGCTGACGGGGTCCCGCATGCCGATCGACACGCGCGTTGCGGACTTCGCGCACGGCAGGCTGTCGCCACGCACGTCGCGCGGCGTAAGCGCACGCGCCGCACTGAAGCATCGCCAGCGGGCGGTCGCGGAGTCCTTGCTGAGGAAGGCGTAAAGCTTCACCGGCCAGAGTCCGGGGTCCGCGATCTTCCCGCGCGCAGACGGCACGAGCTTCCATGCCTCGAGCATCGCGTGCAAGGTGCCGGCATCCTCGGTGTATGGTCGCGGAGCAGTGTACTGCTCCAGCAGATTCAGCTGCGCCACCAGCGTCGCGCCCCCCGAAACGGGGGGTGCGCTCGAGTAGACGGTGTAACCGCGATACGTTCCCGCGACCGGTTCACGCTCCTCGGCGAAGTAGCGCGCCATGTCCGTCGTACGCATCGCATTGCCGCTGCCTCGAAGGTCGGACACCATGCGCCGCGCGATGTCGCCCGTGTAGAAGGAGGATGCGCCACTATCGGCGATGATGCGCAACGTGCGCGCGAGGTCCTCATTTCGGACCGTGTCCCCGGCTCGAAGCGCCACACCCCCGGGGAAAAACAGCGCGCGGCCGGCGGGATACTTCACGAAGTGCTCGCGCTCCGTGGCGAGCGTCGTCGCCAGACCGTCACTCACCACGTATGCCTCGGCCGCGCGGATGGCGGGCGCGAGGATCTCCGCCCACGTCACCTTGCGGCTGCCATGGCGCTTGAACGCCACGTCCATTCCCGCCACGGTGCCCGGCACGTTCACCAGTACGGGTCCGTCGGGAAAGCTCGATCCGCGCCGAAGCAATGCCCCGTTCGCGAGCGTGGCCTCCTCCGGCGCTCGCGACATGAACTCGATCAACGTCGGGCGGGCCATGTCCTTCAGGGAGAGGATCATCTGGCCGTAGCCGCCGATGCCGCTCGCATCGGGCTCCACCACGCCGAGCGCGAATGACACCGCGATCGCGGCGTCCACGACATTGCCGCCCTTGCGCAGGATCTCGAGCCCCGCATCCGTTGCGACGGGATGCGCGCTGGACACCGCGGATGATCCTGAGGCAGGATCGCGCAGGTTCGGGCGCTCGCGCAGCATCTCGTGCATCACCTGATCGAGGGCCTCGTCGGATGACGCGTTGCTTGCTCGTGCCGCGTACGCGTCGCCGAGCGCCACCCAACGCGCATGCCGCGCCGGTGATTCCAGGTAGTACAACGAATCCATGCGCAGCCGGAACGCGGCGAATGTCTCGGCGTTCCGGGCGCGCCTGTCGCCCACAGGCAATCGCGCGCTGGCGAGACCCGCATCAGGACTCGTTGGCGCATCGACGAACCAGAGCCGCCCGTGCGCGCCGAGATCGTCGCGCCGGTCGCGGTCGCCGAGGCGGTCGGGGTCACCATTATATCCGACGTCGGGACCGGGGAGCTCGACGAGCGCGAGACTCCGGCCGTCATGCGACCAGGCGGCCTCGGCGCGCTCGGCACTGATCAGGTTCACGTATCGCGCATCGGGGGTGGTGATCCAGACGCCGGCGCGTCCGTTCCGCGTCGAAAAGGCGATGCGGTCACCGGTGGGCGACCATGCGGGGTGCTCGGCATCGCGATCCTCGATGACGACGCGATCCGAATCTCCAGCGACCCATCGCACGCGCAGCCGCGTGCGTTCCTCTCGGCGCGCACTGTACGCGATGCGGTCGCCGCTCGGCGACCATACGGGGGATCGCTCCTCTCCGCCCTCGCCGCGCGTGAGCCGTCGCTCGGTACCCGACGTCGTGCGCAGGAAGATCTTCGACGCCGCGCGGCGACCGCGTGCGAACAGCATCGAGCCGTCGGGAGCTACGGAGGCATCACCCTCGGGATCGGCTGATGTCGTGATGCGTTCGGGGGTCCGGGCGTCGAGTCCGGCGGTCGGCATGCGGTAGATGTCACCGTAGCCGCTACGGTCCGAGGTGAACACGAGGGCGGTTCCGTCGGGAACCCAGGATGGGTGGCGGTCCCAGTCCGGGCCGGACGTGGCTCGCCGCCATGCACCGTCTCGCCCCGGGCCGCGGAGCCAGATGTCACCGCGAATGCTCAGGGCGAGCCGCCCGTCGGGCGCGAAAGATGGATTGCGTGCGCCGGCGAGCATCGAGTCGCCAGCGGCCAATTGCGCGACGAGGAATAGCGTGGAGAGCATCTGACGGCTGGGGTGTCGGGAGCGGACAAGATGTTCGGATGCATCCCAACGCGCGAGGCGGCACACCGGAAATCCGGTGTGCCGCCTCGAGTCACTTCATGCCATCACCAGCGTGCGAGCTACGGGCGCTCGATGTTCCGCTCGGCGAAGGCGTCGTTGCGCGTCTCACCACCGAGGGAGTTGCCGCTCGGCCGCTGCGGCTGTGCACTCACGCGCTGGGGGGAGTTGCCGTTCAGACCAACCTCACGGTCGCCCTGGAAGCGAGACGATCCATTCTGGCTGTTCTCCTGCGCGCCCTGCTCGGCGGACTGGCTCTGCTGCAGGCGCGCCGCGCGATTGGCGCCGCGAGCCTCGCCGCCGCGACGACCGATGGCCGCCATGTGCTCGCGATTCTTGCTCACCGTGACACCGCCCTTCCGTCCCGCGGCGCGTGCTTCGCCGGAGTCGAATTCGTGCGCCGTGCCCTTCTGGTGTGCGGCACGTCCGCCCTTGCTGGCGATCTCGCGCTGCTTGGTGCGATCCATGGATGCGAATCCACGGTTGCTTCGCTTGCCGGGCTCCGACCCGCCAGCGGCACGCGCGACGTTCTCGCCGTTCGAGCTCTGCGCAGAGCGTGCCGTCTCATTCGAGACTTCGCGCTGCCGCTCGCGATCCGCGCCGAAGCTGCGCTGTTCGTCGTTCGGTTTGATCGTCATTACAGCTCCTCCTGGAAGTGTTGGGCCGCTTGCCCCGTTGCGGCGCCCCCCGCTGCGGGGCTTAGCGCCTTCCCTGGCGACCCACCCGGGTCGCTTCAACGTCTCTATGTGCAAACTGCGGACCCATGTGTTTGCTAGCGGTCAATCCCGCTGGCACGAGATGGTGCGTTTCCCATCCGAGCACATGGGCAAGGCTCGGGCCGCGGCGCTATATATTGAGCGACCGTGTCCCTTTCGATTCGCCTGCTCGGCACCTCAGCGTCCCGCCCAACCATCGAGCGCAACGTCGCGTCACTGGCCCTCGTTCGCGAAGGCGAGACTCTTCTGTTCGACTGCGGAGAGGGGACGCAACGACAGATGATGCGCTACGGAATCTCCTTCAGCCTCGAGGACATCTTCTTCACGCATTTTCATGCAGATCACGTGATCGGCGTGATCGGGTTGATGCGGACGATGTCGCTTCAGGGACGCACGGAACGGCTCCGGCTCTGGGGTCCGCGGGGCGCCGTGCGGGTCCTCAAGCGCGCCGAGGACTTCGGCATGGACCGGCTCTCGTTCCCGCTGGAGATCGCGGAGCTCGAGCCAGAGCAGCGCATCGATCGCCCGGACTACGCAATCGAGGTGTTTCCCGTGGACCATCGCGGAGCGCGCGCGCTCGGATATGCCCTCGTGGAGCACGACCGAAAGGGGCGCTTCAACCCCGATCTCGCGCGCGAGCTTGGAATTCCGGAAGGGCCGCTATGGGGACAGATCCACCGCGGGCAGGCTGTCACGCTGGCGGACGGACGCGTGATCGCGCCGAACGAGCTCGTGGGTGAGCCGAGATCGGGACGCAAGGTGGTGTTCACCGGCGACACGCGTCCCTGCAACGCGACGGTCGAACATGCGCGCGGAGCGGACGTCCTCATTCACGAGGCGACCTTTGGCGATGAGGAGGCAGCGCGCGCGGTGGAAACGGGGCACTCCACGGCGCGCGAAGCGGCGATGGTGGCCCGCGATGCCGGCGTCGGCACGCTGCTGCTGATGCACTTCTCCGCACGCTACTCGCGAGACGCGAGCGAGCTCGGAAAGGAAGCGCGGCAGTGTTTCCCGAACACGATTGTTGGAAAGGACGGGCTGGAGCTCGAGGTGCCGTACCGCGATGCCACGGCACCCGAAGCGAGCGACTAGCGGCTCAGCGGGTCCGGCCGGCTCACCGACATCGAGCGGGCGAAGAGTCGCTTGATCGCCGAATCGTCCAGCCCCTCGAGCACTTTTTCGGGCAGCAGGCTCGCCGTGACGCTCCGCGACTCCGGACCGTTCGTGATGACCCAGTTGTAGCGATCGAGCCGCGAGCTCCGGCCGTCCGGATGCCGGAAGACGATCATGGCGTTGCTCGACCCGGGCGACTGGATATCGACCTGCCAGACGGTGCCGTCGGGTGCAGTGTGTGATTTCATCGTCAGCGAATGCGGTAACGGGTGATCAGCCGACGAGCGTCGGCGAGAGCGGCTGGCGTCCGGCGTACCCGGAATCGAGATCGTGCCAGAATTGAACGGACGGCTCGCCGAGCTTCCAGCAGAGCAGCATCGGTCGGCCATCGAGCTCACTGGGAAAGTCGATGAGGCCGATGCGACGGTCCTTCAACTGGATACCGAGTTCCTCGAGCTCGCGCTGGAACGCGTCGATCTCCCGCGCGATCCCCTGGATCTTCTGCTCGAGCGCGGCGATGCGGGGATCGGGCATGCTGGGCTGCGTCGCCGACCCGATGAGGTCGAGCTCGACGATCCCTTCCTGCCACCGCTGGTGCTCGCGGACGACGTCCTCCACGATGCGTCTGACGAGAGGCAACGTCCGATTCGCTTGATCGACGGTGAAAAGCTGCATCGGTCGAATCTAACTGGAAGCGGACGTCTCGCCGAGCGCCTGCTCGCGCCGGAGGCCGGCGAGCTCGTTGAGGCGACGGTCCTCGTCGGTCTCGAGGGTCAGCGGCGGTACGGGTGCAGGTTGGCCGTCGTCATCGAGGTGCACGAAGGTGAGCCAGCACTCGTTGGTATGCCGCCGGGCACCCGTCGGCATGTGCTCCGCCCAGACGGTGGAGAGCACGGACATCGACGTCCGGCCCACGCGTACCACGCGCGAGCGCACCTCGACGAGCTCGCCGACGCGAATGGGCTCCTTGAAGATGATCCGGTCGATGGACAACGTGGTGACCTGCCCGCGCGCATGCCGCATTGCGCTGAGCGCGGCGCAGCGGTCCACCATGCTCATGATCACGCCGCCGAAGACGGACGGGCGCCGGAGTCCATTTGCCTGGTGCGGCATCATCAGGTCGGCGACGACGGCTTCCGACGTCCGCGGTGTTCTGGGTGCTGAGGTCACTGGATGCGGTGCGCGTGGTGTGCTTGCCACAAGGGGCGGCGGTACCTGGCCAGCGCCCACGGGCGGCGACTCCCGCGGGCGACCTTCATGTCCCCACCATATGACGCCGCCTCGTCGAACGCGCGGGAGAGAGCTCGGCGCGTGTCCTGATCGACGGCGGGGCGATCGAGCCAGAAGATGCGTTCAGCCGGAGCGCCAATGCGCGCCACGGTCCACTCGCGCGACGTGCTGTCGCGAATAGCGAGCGTGGCCTCGCCATCGGCCTGATATCGCACCACGACCGCGTAGCCAGCGTGGTGCCAGACCTCGCGGGCCCCATCGGCAGATCCGATGGGGAGCGAGCTGACGACGTCGCGCCACCAGACGGGCGCACCGAATCGAATCGGGGCGAGAGGTAGCAGGTGTCCCGCATCGCCATATCCCGATCCCGGGATGGCGTACGCGATCGCCGGTCCACCGTCCACCGTCGTCACTCCGAAGCTTGCAGGATCCATCCGGTAGCTCGAGAGGAGCGCGGAGGCTCGCACGCCGCGCTCATCCCGACTGGTACGCACGGAATCGACAGCGCTGCGGAGCGCGAGGTCGCGCAGTCGCTCTACCTCACTCGCCTCCTGCCCGACGATGCTCGCCAGCGTGGCCGAGCGCCCGGAGCTGAGGTCGAGAACACCGCGGCGGCTCGAATGCCACAGCGGTGCGCTCTCGCGTTCCACGTCGGTGTGCAGGGTGTAGGAGATGAACGAGCCGTGCGCGGCATCGAGATCGATGGTGGCGGCCGCACGCCACAGCGGATCCTCCTCTGGATACTCATCCGGCGCGACCGGGCGATCGTCGGGATGGAGACGCGCATATTCCTTCGCGAGCTGCGGCACGACGCTGTCCGTGAATACGAGGACCGAATCCCCGGTGCGCAGGTCTCGGCGGTAGACGCTCTGCCCCAGGAGCTCGGCATCCTGAAACGAGTGCTCGTCATCGACGATGTACAGCTCGAAGAACCGGCCCCCGAACCGGGCGAGCTCGAGCGGGGCACCGCGCGTCCGGATGCCCTTGGCGTCGCTGATGATCCAGTACGTCGAATCACCGGCAGCAAGGACGAACTCAGCCGCTGGAGCAGGAGCAGCCGACCCGGATGATCCGGAGTCTCGGCACCCTGCGGCGCTAGCCAGCAGGAGGAATAGGGCGCCGGGGAGGGAGGACGTGCGCATTCGACTGAGAATATAGGCGCGAAAGCTGCCAAGGTAGCGAACTGGTCTCGCAGTAAATTCCTTCGTCTCCATCCCGGCCTACCGTGTCGTTACGCTATTCCGCATCGATGATTGCCATTCTCGCCCTCGCGGCGTGCACCGTTTCCGAGCAGGGGAGGAATGCCCCGGTACCTGATAGTGCAGTAGGAGGGAGCCCAACGACCTCAGCCGTAGCGCGAACGGGTACCTCGACTCCTGATTCTTCTGGCGGAACGATCGCGCCGCCCGCAGGCGTGTCCGGCGGGCACGGGGACGTTGACAAGAACTTTCCGATCGTACGAGCGCTCTACGTCAACCGTTTCGCGGCGCAGAGCTCGAAGCGGATGGCGCACTACATCAAGATTGCCGACGAGACCGAGATCAACGCGCTCGTCATCGATATCAAGGACGAATTCGGCCTGAACTACACGCCGAGCAATCCCGAGTGGGCGAAGAATGCGGGGACGTCGGGCACCATCAGGAACCTGCCGGCGCTGCTCGACACGCTGAAGGCACACAACATCCTCGCGATCGCCCGCATGGTGGTCTTCAAGGATTCGGTGACGTCGCGGCTGAATCCGGGAAACACGATTCGCAAGCAGGATGGCAGCGTGTGGCGCGACAAGAAGGGACTCGCGTGGGTGAACCCGTACGACCGGAAGATCTGGGCGTACAACATCGGCGTGGCGGAAGAGCTGGGAAAGTTGGGATTCGGCGAGATCCAGTGGGATTACATCCGCTTCCCGGAGCCGTACAAGTCGCTGCCGGAGCAGGTCTTCCCCGACACCAAGGGCGAGAAGAAGCCGGATGCGCTCGCGTCGTTCCTGAGGGAAGCCAATGAGCGGCTGGACAAGATCGGCGTGCGCTCGACGGCGGACATTTTTGGGCTGGTCACCACGGTGGGCGGCCCGCTCGAGATCGGCCAGTGGTGGGAGAAGCTAGCGCCGGTCACGGATGCGTTGCTGCCCATGGTGTATCCGTCGCACTACCCGCGTGGATCGTTCAACATCGCTTCACCGAATGCGCAGCCATACGAGATCCTGAAGATCGCGCTCTGCAAGGCGCGCGAGCGGAACGAGAAGCTCGGCATCACGACGCCCGAGCACGTACGTCCCTATCTCCAGGCGTTCACACTCGGCGCCCCGCACTACGGTGCGGCAGAGCTCAAGGCGCAGATGCGGGCGACGTACGATTGCGGTTACGACGGCTGGGTGTTGTGGAGCCCGGGCTCGAAGTACGACGAGTTCAGGCCGGCGTTCGAGAAGGAGCTCGTGTCGCGGAAGAAGTCATTCTGAGGAAGGGTAGGACCTCCACGTACAGGTCCCTTCGCTCCGCTCAGGACGACACTGAGCGCACTGCTTCGATGAGGCGATCCACCTCGTCAGCGCTCGTGTAGCACGCGGCGCCGGCGCGCACGAAGCCGTCGGCACCCTGCCCGAGGCGCTGCGCCACAGTGGCGGCGTAAAAGTCTCCATTGGATGCGTAGACGCCGTGCGTCACGAGATGCCGCGCGACGTCGGTCGTGCTCACGCCGCGCACGGTGAACGACACGGTCGGCGTGCGGGGCGTCCCGGGTGGGGGACCGTAGATGGTCACGCCCGGAATGGCGTTCAGGCCGTTCCACATCCGCTCGAACAGCACCTCGCCGCGCTCGTGGATCGCCTCGAAGGCGCGGCCGAGCCGCTCGCGACGGCTGCCGTCGGCGCCGCCGATGGAGGCGATGTACTCCACCGCCGCTGCTGAGCCGACGATGCCCTCGTGGTTTTGCGTCCCGGTCTCGAGGCGCTCGGGTGCCTCCTCGGGAGCAGGCGCGAGCTTCGGGATGTCCAACGACGCGACCAGGTCCCGTCGCCCACAGAGTACTCCGGCGTGCGGGCCGTAGAACTTGTACGGCGAGCAGGCGAGGAAATCACACCCGATCTGCTTCACATCGAGATGGGTGTGCGGAGCAAGGTGCACCGCGTCGACGAAGCTCAGCGCGCCCGCACCGCGCGCGATCTCGCAGATGATCGCGACATCGGTGATGGTGCCGAGCGCATTGGAGGCGGCGTTGATCGCCACGAGGCGCGTGCGCGGGCTGACCGCGGCGGCCAGTGAATCAGGATCGAGGTGGAAGGTCGTGGGATCGAGCGCGACGGTGCGAACGGTCAGGCCGAAGTCGCGGGCGACCTCGTGCCACGGGGCGACGTTGGCGTGATGGTCGATCTCCGTAACGACGATCTCGTCTCCCGCTGCCCAGCCGCGCGCGAGCCCCCGCGCCACGTGAAAGGTGATCGTCGTCATGTTGTTCCCGAACGACACGTCGGCCGGAGTCGCATTGAAGAAGTCGGCGAACGTGGCGCGCGCGTCGTCCAGCAGCGCGTCGGTTTCGGCGCTGGTGGGATACGCCCAATGCGTATTCGCGTTGTGGTGCAGCAGGTAGGTGGACACCGCCTCGGCGACCGCGCGAGGGACCTGCGTGCCGCCGGGCCCATCGAAGTAGGCGACGGACATGCCGTTCTCGCGTCGATCGAGGGCGGGAAAGTCGGCGCGGATGGACTCCAGCGTGCGGGCCACGTGGGCGGGGGCGGGGGAGGTCATGGGGCAATGTACCAACGCCGGTGTCGCCCGGCGATATTACAGCATGATCACACGACTCCAGATCGACGGCATGACGTGCCAGCACTGCGTGCGCGCCGTGTTCACGGCGCTCACGCCGGTGACCGGCATCACCTCGGCAGACGTCACGATCGGGCACGCGGAGATCGAGCATGACGGCCGCGCGACCTTCGACGCGCTGCGGGATGCGATTGCCGAGGCGGGCTATGACGCGCACCTCGTGAACGAGCAGACACGGCGGTTGCCGATACTCTAGGTGAGGCGGTACTATGATCGCCTAACCGCCTCAGCCGCCCCCGAGGACGTGCCATGACGCCATCCCATCGCAATCCCGAGGAGCGTCCAGTGGGCGCGCTACTCGCTCCGGACATCCTCGCGATGTTGGCGGAGGAGCCGGGACTGATCGCGGCCGAGACGGAGGAACTGCACCCGGCCGATCTCGCGGATGTCGCCGAGGCGATGCCGCTCGAGCAGATCCCGCTCTTCCTCGCGGCGCTGCCGCGCGATCGCGCCGCCGCAGTGCTCGAGTACCTCGACGAGGAAGTCCGCGCGGAGGTGCTCGAGGCGATGTCGTCGGAGCAGGCGGCAGAACTCGTGAGCGCCATGACGCCCGACGAGCGCGCTGACGTCCTCGAGGAGCTCGACGAGGAACGCGCCGACGAGATCGTCGAGGAGATGCCGGAGCAGGCGCGTCGCGAGACGCAGGCGCTCCGGCAGTTCGACCCGGAGACCGCCGGCGGCATCATGACGACGGAGTTCGTCTCGGAGTCGGCGAGCACGACGGTCGAGGAGGCGCTGCGGAAGGTCCGGGTGATCGCGCGCAGCGGAAAGCGCGAGGCGATCTACGCGATCTATACGACGGATGAAGAGGGGCGACTGGCCGGCGTGCTCTCGTTGCGCGAGCTGCTCGCCGCGCCCGAGGGGGCGTTACTGAGCGACGTGGCATGGACGGAAGTGCAGTCGGTGTCGCCCCAGGCCGACCGCGAGCATGTGGCGCGCCTGATCTCGAACTATGATCTCGTCGTGATGCCGGTGGTGAGCGAATCCGGGCACGTGATGGGGGTGATCACCGTCGATGACGTGATCGACGCGATCCAGGAAGAGCAGACGGAGGACGTCCAGAAGTTCGGCGGTATGGAGGCCCTGGACGAGCCGTACATGCAGATCGGCTTCTGGTCGATGATCCGGAAGCGGGCTGGCTGGTTGAGCCTCCTCTTCTTCGGGGGGATGCTCACCGCTGTCGCCACCACGAGCTATCAGGGGGCGCTGGAGAAGGCGATCATGCTCTCCCTGCTGATGCCGCTGATCATCAGC
>JBKJMP010000433.1:0-2891 GCA_046596395.1 Gemmatimonadaceae bacterium | reverse complement strand
CGATGGAAGGCTACCAGGTGACCACCCTCGACGAGGTGATCAGCACGGCCGACATCTTCATCACGGCGACGGGCAACAAGGACATCATCACCGTCGATCACATGGCGAAGATGAAGGACAAGGCCATCGTCGGGAACATCGGCCACTTCGACAACGAGATCGACATGGCCGGCCTGAAGAAGAAGGGCATCACGCGCATCAACATCAAGCCGCAGTACGACGAGTTCGTGTTCCCTGACGGCCACAGCGTGATGATCCTTGCTGAGGGAAGACTCCTGAATCTCGGTTGTGCCACGGGACATCCGAGCTTCGTGATGTCGGCGTCGTTCACGAACCAGGTGATGGCACAGCTCGAGTTGCACAGGAACGCGCAGAACCTGGAGAAGAAGGTCTACACGCTGCCGAAACACCTCGACGAGAGGGTGGCTCGCCTGCACCTCGAGAAGCTCGGCGTGAAGTTGACGAAGCTGTCGCCGGAGCAGGCCGCGTACATCGGCGTGCCCGTGGACGGGCCGTACAAGCCGGATCACTACCGCTACTAGTCCTGGAGCTGTCCGAGCGTGAAAAGGGAGCAGGCCGGACGGCTTGCTCCCTTTTGTCATCCCGAGCGAATTCGGGAGATTTACACGTTCCCACTGGCTTGAGGTGCAGACCTTTCGACTCGCTTCGCTCGCTCAGCGCGACAAGAGTGATCATCTGTAGCTGAGAATTTTCTAAGCCAACTGACGTGGAGGCTTGCATCGTCCGCCCAAAGCGATAGGCTTGGCGATGGTCCGCCGCTCAGGACCACCCAGCTGACAGCGAGCCGCTCATGCCAACGCGCAAACGCTCGGTCCCCGCACGCAAGCGGAAGCAGCCGACGGTCACGGAACCCGTGGCGCCGGCGTACCTGAAACGCGTCTCCTCGGCCGTGCGGGTAGAGCTCGCAGAGGCGAAGACGTTGTCGTCGATGCTGGCCCACGAGGAGGTGCTGACGCGGGAGGAACGCAGCCTCATCGTGCAGCAGGCGCTCATCCTCTTCGAGCAGAACTACGCGCACCTGCCGCTGAAACGTGCGCTCCACGCGGTGGACCCGGTGCGTCGGCTCCGGCTATTGCTTCAAGAGATCGAGAGCGGCGCCGATGCCTACCAGGATTCCGACATCGGCTTTCACAACGAGATGACGGACATCTTCATGTCCGTCCGCGACCTCCACACGAACTACCTGCTGCCGCAGCCATACGCCGGCATGAGCGCCTTCCTTCCATTCATGGTGGAGGACTGCTTCGAGGACGGGCGTTGCATCTACCTCGTTTCGCACATCGTCGAAGGCTTCGATCATCCGACGTTCCGCACGGGAGCGGAGATCGTCTACTGGAACGGCATGCCGATCGAGCGCGCCGTGCGAAACAACGGCCAGCGTTTCGCGGGGAGCAACAGGGACGCTCGGCACGCGCGTGGTGTGCAGACGCTGACGACCCGCTCGCTGCGCGTGATGTTGCCGCCGGACGAGGAGTGGGTGATCGTCGGCTATCGGGACGAGCAGGGCGAGATGCACGAGCACCGCTTCGACTGGATCGTGAATCCCGCGCCGGCGAGTGCGATGGACGACGCAGAGGCGAGCGGCCTCGCCGCATTCATGGGAGTGGACCTCCAGCAGCAACTGGTGCAGCGCGTTCGCTCGACGCTGTTCGCGCCGCGCGCCGGGGAGCGCAAGCGCGCGGCACGCGCGAAGGTGGATCGCGGCGAGGCACTCGGCGCACTGGAGAGCGCGATGCCGCACGTGATCGAGGCTGAGCCGATCGCGACATCGTCTGGCACGTTTGGATACGTGCGCATCCGCACGTTCAGTGTGGCGCCCGAGGCGTTGGTGAACGAGTTCCTCCGGCTCGTGTCGGCGTTGCCCAGGGAGGGATTGATCATCGACGTGCGCGGCAATGGCGGCGGGGTGATCCACAGCGGCGAGTACCTGCTCCAGTTACTCACGCCTCGGCGCATCGAGCCGGAGCCCGTGCAGTTCATCAGCACGCCGCTCAACCTCCAGCTTTGCGAGCGGAACGGAGCGGACTCACCGTTCGCGGACTTGAGCGAATGGACGGACTCCATGCGCCGCGCGCTCCAGACCGGCGCCGCGTTTTCGGCGGGCTTTCCGATCTCGAGTCCGGCGACGTGCAACGTGATCGGCCAGCGGTATTTCGGGCCCGTCGTGCTCATTACCGATGCGCTGTGCTACAGCACCACCGACATCTTTGCGGCCGGCTTTCAGGATCACGAGATCGGCAAGATTCTGGGCACCGACCTCAACACGGGTGCGGGCGGCGCGAACGTGTGGGAACACGGCCACCTGCTCGACTTCGTGATGTCGGGTGACGAATCGGTGTACCGCCCGCTGCCGCGCGGTGCCGGGATGCGCGTCTCGATGCGACGCACACTTCGCGTGGGCAAGCGGTCGGGCACACCGGTGGAGGACATCGGCGTGGCGCCCGACCAACACCACCTGCTCACGCGCCGCGATGTGCTGGACGACAACACGGACCTGAAGGATGCAGCCGGTGCGCTCCTCGCGGGCATGCCGGTGCGCGAGATGACGGTGAAGGCGCTGAGCCTCACTGGCCGGAAGGCTCGGCTCCGCGTGACGACGGCGGGTATGCAGCGCATCGACGCCTACGTGAGCGACCGGCCGGTGGCGAGCCTCGAGCCGATCGATCGCGTCATGGAGTTCGACGTCGAGGCTCGCGCTCCCGAGGGTGATGTCGTGGAGATTCGCGGCTTCGAGGACGATGTCCTGGTCGCGCGCTTTCGCGTGACGTGGGACGAGATCGCGGCGAGCGCGCCACCAAAGACGAGGCGTGGCGCCACGACGGCGACGCGCGTACGCGCGAAGAAGCGGCCACTCAAGAATCTTCGCACGC
>JBKJMP010000376.1:0-2884 GCA_046596395.1 Gemmatimonadaceae bacterium | reverse complement strand
GAACTCCCGGATGCGGGCCTCCTCGTCATAGCCGTTCGCCCGATAGAACGCGCGCGTGCGTTCGAACTCTGGCAATCCCGACGTCTCGACGAGCAGCACACGTTCCCCTCGCGCGGCCAGCGAGTTCTCGATGTGGCGGACGACTGCCGCACCCACTCCTCGCCTCTGATGCTCGGGATGTACCGCGATGAGGTAGAGGTTCCAGGTTCCCAGCGTCATGCGCTCCGGCGCAGCGTAGGCGACCGCCACGGGCCGGCGCTCCGGCCCGTCGTCGTCGACCGTGAGCCAGAGGTCGGCGCCACCGTGGCCGCCAAGATAGCCAGCCAGCATCTCGTCCAGCATCTCGGAAGGAAAGAGGGCGTTCCCATCGATCACCTCTTTGAGCGCTGGCACGTCGTCTGACACGACGGGCCGGATGGCGGTCGGCGGGGTTCGCAGGTGGGTCTGCGTGATGTCGGGCACGGCTGGAACCTCCATCGCATGGGAAGCACCGGGCTCGCACATGCCCGCCGTGCGCGGACGCGCGCGCACACGGTTGTCGCAGCGTCAGACTTTACACTGCTATAGCCGTTCGCGCTCGCATCAGTTCCCGCGCCCGGCCGCTGCCTTCGCACTGCTGCGGCAAGCTCAATTAACGACGGTTGCTGATGAAACATCTGAGCTGTGAGCTACAACCGAGCAAGATGCCGCCCAACGACATCGCTCACTCGCAGGGAAGTGAATTAAAGCGCCCACGTCAGCGGGCGCCATCGCAGATTCCTTGTCAAAGCGCAGCGTACGATATACGCCAAGCGACGACGTATTGACGCCGCGTATCTACACAGCGTAGATTCTCCCCATGCGTTTCGACTGGGACCCGGCCAAGAATCGCACGAATATCCGGGATCATGGCCTCGCCTTCGCCGACGCGCAGGCCGTGTTCGAGGGGCGAACGTGGGAACGGTTGGACGATCGCGAAGACTACGGCGAAGAACGCTGGCTCGCGATCGGTGTGCTCAAGGGCATTGAAATCACGGTAGTCTACACCGATCCCCGGACCAAGCAGGGCGTGGTTCGTCGGATCATCTCCGCCCGCAGGGCGACGCGTGATGAGCGTGAAGCGTACTACCGCGGTATCGGCGGCTAAGGGAAAGGGCCCAGCGCGGAACCGTGAGGCGGCCTCCACCGACTGGGATCGGCTGCGCCAGATGACGGACGACGAGGCGCAACGCGGGGCGACTGGCGACGCGGCGAACGGCCCAGCGCCCGCGTCATGGCTCGCCGCGGGCCAGTTGGTCGCCCCCGTGCGTAAGCGGGCAATCTCATTGCGGCTCGATCCAGACGTGGTGGACTGGTTTCGGAACACGGGGCCCCGATACCAATCGCGAATGAACGCGGTCCTTCGTGCGTTCGTGCAACATCAGCGTCACGTTGCCGAACCGACTCCCAAACGAAAGCGGACTGGGTAGTCGCGGCGTGTTCTCGCGGCGACGCATTGCGGTGTAACTAAGCCTGGACTCGGGAGGACTACTGCTTCATCGCCTCGGCAAACGCCTTCATCGCTTCTTCCTGCTCGGGCGTCAGCTTCTCCGGCACCGTGACCTCGACCTGCACGATCAGGTCGCCCTTGGCACCGTCCTTCTCGATGCCCTGACCGCGGACGCGAAAGCGTTTCCCGTTCTGCGTACCCGGCGGGATCTTGAGCGACACTTTCGTGCCGTCGAGTGTCTTGACGTTGATCTTCTTGCCGAGCGTCGCGTCTGCGATTCCGATGTGCACGGGGGCGATGAGGTCGAGGGCCTCGCGCCTGTAGAAGCGATCGGTCGCAACCTGGAAGGTGATCAGCAGGTCGCCCTGTGCGCCTCCCTTGGTTCCGCGTGCGCCCTGGGCCTTCAAGCGGATCTTCGTGCCCGTGTCCACGCCGGGAGGAACGGTGATCATCACCTTGCGCCGCGTGCGCACCTCGCCCACGCCCGCGCACGTGGCGCAGCGTTCCGTAGGCACCTGTCCGCGGCCGAGACACACGGGACATGGACGCTGGACCGCGAAACCTCCTTGGCCGAAGCTGATCGTGCCGCGACCACTGCACTCGGTACACGTCTCCAGCTTCGCACCTGGCGCGGCACCATTGCCGTGACACGTGGCGCATTCCTCGGTGACGTCGAGCTCCACGGGCACCTTGCCGCCCATCGCGGCCGTCCGGAACGGCACCTCGAGTGATGCCTCGACATCCTGGCCGCGCTGCGGACCGCGTGGACGCGCGCTCTGCGCTCCGCCCCGCGCGCCGCCACCGAACATCGAGCTGAAGATGTCGCCGAGGCCGCCGAAACCGACGTCGCCGAGGTCCTCGTAGTTGACGCTGCCCTGCCGCGATGAGCTCGACCCGTAGCTGCCCGTGCGACTTCCACCGCGAGGCGCACCACTCCCGAACCCACCGAACGCGCCGAGCCGGCGCATCTCGTCGTACTGCTTTCGCTTCGCGTCGTCGCCGAGGGTCTGGTAGGCTTCCGAGATCGACTTGAAGGTGTCGGCGGCTTTCGGATCATTCGGATTCTTGTCCGGATGATGCTTGGACGCGAGCGAGCGGTACTTCTTCTTGATGTCCGCCTGCGATGCCGACGACGGAACGCCGAGGATGGAGTAGTAGTCCGGTTGAGCCATGACCGCCTCTACGCGGTCAGCCGTTCCATTGCTTCACGACCACGCGCGCGGGACGAAGCAACAGTCCGTTGAACACGTAGCCGACCTGGAACACGCGCGCCACGAGATGGTCCTCGTCCTCGGATGCGGCGGGCTCGGTCATCACGGCCTCATGCAGCGCGGGATCGAAGGGATGGCCGTCGGGATTCAGGATCTCGAGACCATGCCCGGCGAGCGTCTTGATGAGCTTCTTCTCCACCATCGC
>JBKJMP010000359.1:0-4538 GCA_046596395.1 Gemmatimonadaceae bacterium | reverse complement strand
CGCTCCGGCGGCTGCAGCTTCCTGGAGGAGGAGCATCAGCCCTTGAGGAGATTGATGTTCGACAGGTCGACCGTCTGCCGGTGCCGGAACAGCGCAATGATGATCGCCAGCCCCACTGCGGCCTCGGCCGCGGCCACGGTCATCACGAAGAAGACGAAGATCTGTCCCTCGACGCCGTAGACCTGCGCAAATGCCACGAAGGTAAGGTTCACGGCGTTGAGCATCAGCTCCACGCACATGAAGATGATGATCGCGTTCCGCCGCGTGAGGACGCCGACCACGCCGATCGTGAACAGCACCGCGCTGAAGAAGAGGGACTCAGCCAGCATGGGAACGCTCCTTCCGCTTGCCGAGCACCACCGCACCCACCACGGCTGCCAGGAGCAGGACGCTGGTCACCTCGAAGGCGAGCAGGTACTCGGTAAACAGGGGGCCAGCCAGCGGGGCGATCGCACCGGTCTGGGCGACCTGGTTCGCCACGGTATTCTCGGGGAGGATCAGCGCCTCGGGCAGGCTCGCCTTCGTCAACGCGAACGTCTGCGCCAGGAGCGCCAGCCCAACGCCGCCGGCGGCGAGCTTCCACCACAAGCTCCGCGCGTCAGCCAACTCGGACGGGTGACCGAGGTTCAGCAGCATGATCACGAACAGGAACACCACCATGATCGCGCCGGCATACACGAGCACCTGAATGACGCCGATGAAGGGCGCGTCGAGCAGGACGTAGAGCGCCGCGAGCGAGAACATCGTATTCACGAGCCACAGCGCAGCGGCCACCGGGCTCTTGCGCGTCACGAAGCACACAGCCGAGATGATCGCAACGAGGCCGAAGAAGTAGAAATGGAAGACGTAGAAGAGCGGGAGTTCGTTCTGCGTCATCACTCCCCCTTCGGATCGGCAGGATCCCACATCTCGCACACCGGATGCGTCTGCGCCATCAGGCGCTCGAGGTCGTACACGAACCCCTCGCGGCTGTACTCCGCATTCTCGTAGTGCCGCCCGACGTGAATCGCCTCCTCCGGGCACACCTCCTGGCAGTAGCCGCAGAAGATGCAGCGGAACTCGTCGATCTTGAAGACGAGTGGATAGCGGTTGCCCTGCTCGTCCTCACCCGGCACCAGCTTGATGCAGTTGGCCGGGCAGACGGACGGACACAAGCCGCAGCCCACGCACTTCGCCTTCCCGTCCTCCGTGGTGAGCATGCGATGCGTGCCACGCCACCGCTTGGAGATCGATTCCTTCTCCTCCGGGTACTGCGTGGTGACCTTCTCGGGATTGAGCATGTGCTTCAGCGTGTGCGTCAGCCCCTTGAGGGTTGCGCGCACGTAGCTGGTCTCCTCGATCGGTCGCTCGACGACCTTCACGCCGATGGACATCAGTCTCCGGACTCGGGAGCGAGTGGGGTGCGATGCGGCGCGCTCGCGGCGCGCAGCTTGTCGATGTCGCGCCGGTCGAGACGCGAGTAGGCAGGACTGATCAGGCGTCCGCGATCCATGATCTGGAACAGCACGATCACGGCAACGAGGTTGAGCAGGATCAGGCCGAGGTGGAACGGCACCGAGCCGCGCGCGAAGCCGAGCGCGTCGAGGATCACGATCGTGCCCGCGATCACGACGATGTAGCCGAGGGCGAGCGGCAGCAGGAACTTCCATCCCAGCGACATGAGCTGGTCATAGCGGAACCGCGGGAGCGTCCAGCGGATCCACATGAAGAAGAACACGAAGAAGAGCGTCTTCGTCACGAAGCTCGCTAACGTGAGCAGCGTCTTGAACCCCGTGTGCGGTGCCAGGTTGTCCCACAGCGTGAACGGGATATCCCAGCCACCGAAGAACAGCGTCGCCATCAACGCGCTCGCCGTCACCATGTTCGCATACTCGGCGATGAAGAACATCGAGAACTTCATCGCGCTGTACTCGGTGTGGTATCCGGTGATGAGCTCCGACTCCGCTTCCGGCAAGTCGAACGGCAGGCGGTTCGTTTCGGCGAACGCGGCGATCATGAAGATGAAGAACGCGACCGTGAGGTTCAGCACGTTCCACGTCTCGAACGCCTGCTGGTTCACGATGCGCGACAGCGAGACATTGCCCGCCAACAGCAAGACGGGGATAGTGCTCATTCCCATCGCAATCTCGTACGACACCATCTGCGCGCTCGACCGGATCGAGCCGAGCATCGCGTACTTGTTGTTCGACGACCAGCCGGCGATCACGATGCCGTAAATGCCGATCGACGAGATCGCGAGGATGAACAGGAAGCCGACGGGCATCGGTGCGAGCACCATCTCGATCTGTCCCCAGCGCGACCCCCACGGTGCGGCAAAGGGAATCACCGCCCACGTGATGAGCGCGGGAATGAACGAGAGGACCGGCGCCAGAATGAAGAGTGGCAAGTTCGCCGCGGCGGGATACGTCTCCTCCTTCACGAAGTTCTTCACGCCGTCCGCCACCGGCTGGAGCCAGCCCTTGCCGACGCGATTCGGGCCGTGCCGGTCCTGCATCCACGCCGAGAGCTTCCGCTCGGCAAGCGTGAGCAGCGCCACGCCGACCATATAGACCGTGAAGACCGCGATCATCTTCACCACGGTCGCGAGCATCCAGACGCCGAAGCCCGGCTCCGTGGTGGGACCAACGACCTGCAGCAACGCGTTCAGGTGCATCATGCGGTCGCTCCGGACGTCGCGCTCGCCGTCATCGCGCCCTTGAGCGCGATGCGATCGTAGGACATGCCGGCGAACTCCGGACTCGACGCCGCCAGCGCATCGAACGTCTGCGAGGCCGTCCAGTATCCCTGCCCCTCACCCATCGCGGCGAGCAGGTCGCCGATGGCGAAGAAGCTGGGCCGCGCCACACCGGGCGCCGCCTTGGCCTGCAGGAAGCGCTGCACTCGGCCCCGCAGGTTGGTGAACGTCCCATCCTCCTCGACGCTGTTCGCAATCGGCAGGACGACGGCTGCCGCGTGCCGCGCCCACGCTGGCAGCGCCGTGCCGATCACGATCACCGCACTGGCGCGTGCGACGTCTCCCGCATCCAGGCCGTCGAGCTCCTCGTCCGCGACCACGAGCACGTCGCCAGCACCGAGTCCGCTCAGCGGCGTGTTTGAGCGCGTGAAGCCCGCGAGCTCAGCGCCGCGCACGTTCGCCGCGCGATCCGGCCGCAGCGCGAGATCCTCGACGCCCGGTAGCGGCGCCTCCTCACCCTGGTTCACGCGGAACGCGCCGGCCCCGCCGGTTGTCGCCACGAGCTTGCCGAGCAGGAACAGCGCCTCGTTCGACAGCATGGGCGACGCGAGCACGAACGCCCGCTTGCCCGACAGCACGTTGGCCGCAGCGCGGAGTGCCACTTCCCACTCCGCCGTTGCGAGCACCGCGCCCTGGCGCACCATTGGCGTATCGACCCGGTCGGGGCGATTCATCCAGCGGTAGTTCAGGCGGCCGTGATCGCACATGAAGTACTTGTTCACCGCATCGTTCGGCCGGGGGCGGAGGCGGACCACCTGATTGTCGCGCGTCTCCACGATCATGTTGCAGCCCTGCGAGCAGTTCGGGCACACCGACGCCGAGCGGTCGAGCTCCCACGCGCGGGCCTTGTTGAGCGAGTCCTTGGAGAGGAGCGCGCCGACCGGGCACAGATCGATCACGTTGCCCGCCCATGCATGCGTCAGGTCCTCCCCCTCGAACTTGCCGATCAGCGCACGATCGCCTCGCTCCACCACGGCGAGCACTGGATCCATCGCCACGTCGTCCATGAAGCGAACGCACCGGGTGCAGAGAATGCAGCGGTTGGCGACGTACATCACGTCGCCGCCGAAATCCTCAACGGCGTTGAAGCGCTTCGGGTCGCGGTAGCGACCCTCGCTGCGTCCTTCCTCGTAGGTGTAGTCCTGGAGCTCGCACTCGCCGGCCTGGTCGCAGATCGGGCAATCGAGCGGGTGGTTGATGAGCAGCATCTCGAGTACGCCCTTGCGGGCTTCGAGCGCCTGCGCCGAGTGCACGTGCACCACCTGCCCTTCAGACACCGCCGTCGCACACGACGCCGCGAGCTTCGGCGACTTCTCCACTTCCACGAGACACATGCGGCAGACACCCGCCTCCGGCAGGCCGGGATGGTAGCAGTAGTGCGGGATCAGCACGCCCGCGAGTTTCGCCGCCTCGAGGATCGACGTTCCGTCGGCAACCGAGACCGCGCGTCCCTCGATCGTGAGATTGATCATCTTCGCGTCCGCCATCAGGCCACCTGTGCGGGCACCACGTGAACCTTCTTCACCTTGATCAACGCCTCGAAGTCGCCGCGGAACTTCTGGAGCCCCGAGACCACCGGCGTCGCGCACGAATCGCTGAGCACGCAGATCGTCTTGCCGGTCATGTTCTCCGCGATTTCCATGAGGGTGTCGAAATCCTCGTGCGTGCCATCGCCGGCGACGATCCGCTCGAGGATCTTCGTCGTCCACGCCGTGCCTTCGCGGCACTGTGTGCACTGTGCACACAGTGCCGCGAAGGCACTGTGTGCACAGTGCACACAGTGCACAACTCTCGTGCGCAAAGA
>JBKJMP010000188.1:0-3689 GCA_046596395.1 Gemmatimonadaceae bacterium | reverse complement strand
GAAGAGAGAAAGACGAGATGCAGGGGGCTGATTCGTAACATGGAAAAGAGGGAGGTGAAGGTAGGGCGGCGATCACCTGCAGCACCATTGCGGCGGCGCGGTTAACGATCAGGGCGACTTAGTGTACCCATACGTTTCCGGCCGGCGTCCGCTCCGGCGCCTAGCGGAAGGCGGTGAGAACGCCTTCACGGCGTTTGACGTCCACGTGTCACAACCATACTTTGTATGGCATGCGCGCGCAGAAAGTAAAAGCGACCTACTCGCTCGATTCGGACACGGTCCGGCGGCTCGATCGCCTCGCCCGCATCTGGAATACCTCGAAGTCCGATGCACTGCGACGTGCGATCAATGCCGCAGCGGCCGCGGTCCTGCCTTCGTCGCCACACGGGGACGACGCGCCGACGGGCGACGCAATTCGACTGAAGCTTCAGGCGCTCACCGACCTCCAGCGTAGCGTGACCATCAGCAGACCCGATGCGGAAGAATGGGCGCATCGCGTCCGCGAGGAACGCCATGCCTGGGCGAGAGGCCGTAAACCCTGAGTGCCAGGGCACACACATCTCGACACAAATTTCCTGATTCTGGCCTCGTTTGCGGGACCGGAGTCAGCCCTTCTCCTTCGCTGGACTGCGGAGGGGAGGACAATCGCCGTGTCGGCCATCGTGTGGGCCGAGTTCCAGTGTGGGCCTCTCTCGGATGCGAGCATTGACGCAGCGGCGCGGTTTACCGGCGAACCGGTGGCATTTTCCGCAAACGATGCCATTCTGGCGGCGAGTCTTTACAACGCGGGTGGCCGAAAACGAAACTCGCTTCCTGACTGCATGATCGCGGCAAGTGCAATGAACGCGAGCGCCACGCTTGCCACGAACAATCTTCACGACTTCGAACGATTCGTTGGTGTCGGACTAAAGCTGGAAGTGCCGTAGGTCCCGCGTATTCGCGCGCGGGCGCATGCCGGGCACGGTATTCCATCGCTGAACGGGCTGCTACGAGATCGAGCAGGAGATTCGGCGCGGCGGAATGGCGCCCGACGGTGGCCTGCCTCGTGAGCGTTGCTCGCGCCGGGGTGGCCCACTCCCGCTCGGCACTCTAGCTTTGCGCACCCGATCTTCGCCCTCCTACTCCGCGTCCTTGGACCTTCGCGACGCACTGCAAGCCACGCTCGGCGACGCCTACACCATCGAGCATGAGCTCGGGGGTGGCGGCATGTCCCGCGTGTTCGTCGCGTTCGACGTGAGGCTCAAGCGTCGCATCGTGGTGAAGGTGCTCTCGCCGGAGTTGGCGGGCGGGATTTCCACCGGTCGCTTCGAGCGCGAGATCGCACTCGCCGCGTCGCTCCAGCAGGCGAACATCGTTCCCGTGCTCGCTGCGGGTGACCTGAACGGCCTCCCGTTCTACACCATGCCGCTCGTGGAGGGACGATCGCTGCGCGCGCGGCTCGGTGATGGCGCGCTGTCGATCGGCGAGATCACCTCGGTGCTCAAGGACGTGGCGCGAGCGCTGGCCTACGCGCACGAGCGCGGCGTCGTGCATCGTGACATCAAGCCGGACAACGTCCTCCTCTCGGGCGGCACCGCCGTCGTCGCCGACTTCGGGATCGCCAAGGCGATCAGCGCATCGGTCACCGGTGCGGACTTGCCCCGTGACGCGACGGGCGCACTCACGCAGCTCGGTACCGCGCTCGGTACGCCCGCCTACATGGCGCCCGAGCAGATTGCCGGCGATCCACTGACCGACCATCGCGCCGACCTCTATGCGTTCGGCTGCGTGGCCTACGAGCTGCTCACCGGACGTCCGCCATTTCATGCGCTGACGCCGCAGAGACTGCTCGCGGCGCACCTCTCGGAACGTCCAAAACCGGTCCACGAGCTCCGCGCCGACGTCGCGGCTCCGCTCGCTGATCTGGTGATGCAGTGCCTCGAGAAGGACCCCGATCACCGGCCGCAACGCGCCCTCGACATCGCGCGGTCGCTCGACAGCGTCACGAGCGGATCCGCCGCGGCAATGCCAGCGTCGTTGCTGAGCAGGCCGAGATCACTCGTGTCAGCACTCGCCATCTGGGCCGTCGTCTTCGGCGCGACGTACGTGCTGGCGAAAGCGGCCATCGTCGGGATCGGGCTACCCGACTGGGTTCTGCCCGGCGCGCTGATCGTGGCGGGGCTCGGACTCCCGGCCGTGCTGCTCACGCACTTCGTGCAGCGCGCGGCCCGTCACGCCGCGACTGTTACGCCCACTCTCACGCCAGGTGGAACCCGCCTTCCCGCGTCCACGCTGGCCACCATGGCCGTGCAGGTCGCACCACACGTGACATGGCGGCGTACCTGGCGCGCGGGTGCCCTCGCCGCAGGGGCGTTCGCGCTTCTGGTCGCGACGATGATGACGTTGCGCGCGATGGGCATTGGTCCCACCGCATCGCTCTTCGCCAAGGGCGTGCTGGGGAAGGACGACCGGATCATCGTGTCACAGCTCACCATGCGCGGCGGTGACACGACGCTCGGCAGCACACTCACCGGCGCGCTGCGGGATGCCATCGCGCAATCCCGAGCGATCACCCTCGTGCCACCGTCGGGCGTGCGAGAAGCACTGGCCCGGATGGAGCGGCCGGTGGAATCGGTGCTCACGGCCGATCTCGCGCGAGAGATCGCGCAACGCGGACTGGCAAAGCTGGTGGTCGCGGGAGAGGTCACGCCGCTCGGCGCGGGGTACCTGATCACCGTGCAACTGCTCGACCCTGCCAAGGGCGATCCGCTTCGCTCGTTCCGCGCGACGGCGCGCGACGCGGCGGACGTGATGCCGGCGATTGGGCGTGTCGCGAAGGCAGTCCGCGCCGGCATCGGCGAGTCGATGCGATCGGTGCAGAACGCGGCGCAGCTCGAGCAGGTCACGACGTCGTCGCTCGAGGCGTTTCGCAAGTACACGCAGGCGATCGAGCTATCGGAAGGCGCGAAGCTCGACTTTCAGCGCGCGCGAGGATTGTTGCTCGAGGCGGTCAAGATCGACAGCACGTTCGCGATGGCGTACCTCAAGCTGGCCTGGCTGGAGACGGATCCAAAGAAGTGGGCCGACTACGCGACGAAAGCCTACGAGAATCGCGGCCACTTGAGCGAGCTCGAACGGCACCTGGCAGACGCAATGTACTATTGGTATGCAGCGTACGATCTCGATCGCGCGATCGCGTCGATGAAGGACGCCTATCGCATCGACTCGCTGCACGCGCGAACGCTGACCCTGCTGTCGCAAGTGCACCTGTTCGGAAAGCGCGATTCCAGGGAGGCGCTGGCCTGGGCCGAGCGGGCGGCCGCGGTCGATACTATTCTGGCGATTGAACTGCTGATTCCTCCGCTGACGGCGCTGAAGCGATTCCCCGAGGCGGAGCGGATGTTGGCGCGCCAGACGGCGATGCGTGGGCCGACCGATGTGACTGTCCTGGTGAATCGCCTCCTCCTCTTGTTCACGAAAGGACAGTACGATTCGGCCGCGACGGTCCTCTCCAATGCCACGGCGGCGTCGACCGCGGATCCGTGGTTTGCGGGCTATGCCGCATTCTGGAAGAACCAGCTTCTCCTCACGCGTGGCCAGCTTGCGGAGTCCGAGCGTCGCTGGCCCGCGGTCGTCGCGGGGGGGATTGCCATGGGAATGCCGCTCACGCCAATCGATCTGCAAAGTTCGCTTGCGCTCGGCGACATCTG
>JBKJMP010000053.1:0-3082 GCA_046596395.1 Gemmatimonadaceae bacterium | reverse complement strand
CCATCGTACTTGTCGGCCCACGCCGCATACGTGAACAGCCGCTGCACCGATGCTTCCACTTCTCCCGCGCCGTCGCCTCCGGTCAGCGCCGACAAGCGCTGCGCAAACTCATCGGTGCGCGCCGCGAGATTTTCGGCAATGAAATAGAGGATCTGCGCGCGCGCGTGGCCCGTCGCCTTGGCCCAGCCGGGAGCCGCCGCATGCGCCGCTTCCACCGCGTTTCGAATGTCTTTACGATTCCCCTCGCCCACCTCGCCGAGCACGTGTCCGCCCACGCCGATCACGCGAGCCGAATAGCCGGAATCCGGACGCACCTGCTTCCCGCCGATGAACAACTTGGGCGTCCGGTCCACCAGCGGCCCGCCGCGATCGGCATCGTCGAGCTCCGCCGCGCGCCTGATCGGGCGCGCCTTTGCCGCCGCCCGCGCCGAGGCCTTTGCCGCACGGCCTGCCGCGAGATCGTCCGTTGCCGACGCACGATCACGCTTGAGATACTCGTACATGCCTTCGCGTCCACCCTCCCGCCCGAACCCCGACTCGCGATAGCCGCCGAAGCCTGCCGCGGCGTCGAACAGGTTCGTCGAGTTGATCCATACCACGCCCGCCTTGATCTTCGGCGCGATGTCGAGCGCGAGGTTGATCGACTCACTCCACACGCTCGCGGCCAGACCATACTGCGTGTTGTTCGCCAACTCCACCGCTTCCTTCGGCGTGCGGAAGGTCATCGCGACGAGCACGGGGCCGAAGATCTCCACCTGCGCGATCGACGACGACGGCTGCACGTTGGTGAACAGCGTCGGCGGATAGAAGCAACCTTCCGTCGGGCACGCCCATGACGGCTGGAAGAACTCGGCGCCTTCGTCACGTCCCTGCTGCACGAGCCCGCGAATGCGCTCGAGCTGGATCGGCGCCACGATCGCGCCCATGTCCACCGACTTGTCGAGCGGCGAGCCGAGCCGAAGGTTCTCCATGCCCGCGCGCAGCTTCGCATACAGCCGCTCCGCAATCCCTTCCTGCACGAGCAGTCGCGAACCGGCGCAGCAGACCTGCCCCTGGTTGAACCAGATCGCGTCCACCACGCCCTCGACCACCGAATCCAGGTCGGCGTCCTCGAACACGATGAACGGGGACTTCCCCCCGAGCTCCAGCGACAGCTTCTTGCCCGAGCCGGCGGTCGCCTTGCGGATGATGCGCCCAACTTCCGTGGAGCCCGTGAACGCGATCTTGTCGATGCCATCGTGCGACACCATCGCCGCACCGGTATCGCCGTCGCCCGTGATGACGTTGAGCACGCCCGGCGGAAGACCCACTGCGTCCGCCAACTCCGCGAACGCCAGCGCCGTGAGCGGCGTGAACTCCGCCGGCTTGATCACGATCGTGCATCCGGCCGCGAGTGCCGGCGCGACCTTCCACGCCATCATCAACAGTGGGAAGTTCCACGGAATGATCTGCCCAACGACGCCCGCCGCGTGATGGCCCGGGAACTCGGCGTCCATCAGCTGGGCCCAACCCGCGTGATGGTAGAGGTGCCGAGCAACGAGCGGCACGTCGATGTCGCGCGTCTCGCGAATGGATTTTCCGTTGTCCATCGCCTCGAGCACCGCAAGCAGGCGCGAGTTGCGCTGCACCGCGCGCGCGAGCGCGTACAGGGAGCGCGCACGTCCATGCCCGCCGAGCGCCTGCCATGCGGGGAGCGCCTTGCG
The DNA here is from genome assembly GCA_046596395.1 of Gemmatimonadaceae bacterium. GTDB lineage: Bacteria > Gemmatimonadota > Gemmatimonadetes > Gemmatimonadales > Gemmatimonadaceae > AG11. The sequence continues at coordinate 1,379 of JBKJMP010000053.1, read as the reverse complement.
CGCCGCCTTGACCGCGGCATCGACGTCCTTTCGCGTGCCCTGGGATACGACTGCGATGGCCTTGTTCGTCGCCGGGTTGGAGACGTCGAACGTCGCCGCCGGTTTCGTCCACGCGCCGTTGATGTAGTGGCCGAAGCGCGCGTCGTGGCGCGCGAGCCACTCGAGCGCCGCCTTGTCCGACTCGGGAGCGGGGCCATATGCCATCGTCTCGAATGCTTCTCTGACGGTCGTCATGGTCACACCATTGGGTGACGGTGCGCCGCGGAATAGCGCCCCGTGACGAAGAACTCGAGCTGGCGTTCGATATCCGTGAGGAGCGCGCTCGCGCCGAAGCGGAAGAGATCGGGCTTGAGCCACCGGTCGCCGAGCTCTTCCTTCATCAGGTAGAGGTACTCGAGCGCGTTCTTCGCGGAGCGAATGCCGCCGGCGGGCTTGTAGCCGACCGCATATCCGGTCGTCTGGAAGTACTCGCGAATCATGCGCGTCATCACGAGCGAGAAGGGGAGCGTCGCGTTCACGCCTTCCTTGCCGGTGCTCGTCTTGATGAAGTCGGAACCCGCCATCATGGCCACCATGCTCGCGCGCGCCACGTTGCCCAGTGTGGCAAGCTCGCCGGTGGCCAGGATCGATTTCATGTGCGCATCACCGCTCGCCTCGCGGAAGAGCTTCACCTCGTCGTACAGTGCCTGCCAGTTACCGGTGAGCACGTGGCCGCGCGTGATGACGATGTCGATCTCCGTTGCTCCCGCGGCAACCGACGCGCGGATCTCGTGCACGCGCTCCTCGAGTGGGCTGAGGCCAGCCGGAAATCCGGTGCTCACCGCCGCAACGGGGACGCCCGTGCCCTTGAGCGCCTCGACGGCCGTCGGCACCATCGCGTGGTACACGCACACCGCGCCGGTCGTGATGCCGAGATCGGCGACGCCGAGCGCTTCGGCGAGGTCGCTGCGAATCGGGCGGGCGGCCTTGGCGCAGAGTCGACGGACGTTGCCCGCGGTGTCGTCACCCGCGAGCGTCGTGAGGTCGATGAGCGAAATCGCGCGCAGCAGCCATCCCGCCTGCCATTCCTTCTTGACCGTGCGTCGTGTGGGAATCGTCGCCGCGCGCCGCTCGACCGCGGAGCGGTTGACGCGCAGTGCGCGGACGATGTCGAGATCGAGCGCGGTGCCGGGATTGCGCTCGACGTGTGTGTCCGTGAGCCTCGGCTGCACCGTTTCGACCGCCGCTCCGGGGATGTCGAACGTGGCGAGCCGGAGGGCCGGTTCGGGCTTGGGCTGCATGACGCAACATAAGGACGAGAGGACTTGGGGACGAGAGGAAGGGGCGGTTGCGTGCGGCGTGCGGCGGACGGTTGCGTGCGGCGGATGGCGGGGCGGTTG
>JBKJMP010000230.1:0-3134 GCA_046596395.1 Gemmatimonadaceae bacterium | reverse complement strand
GGGGCCAGGTCGTGCGGACATGCCTCCTCGCGAACCCACGCGTCGAGCGACACCTCGCACAACCTCGCGAGCGCGGAGCCCGGGTCCCCCGTAATCGCGATCGTGCGTACCCCGAGGCCCTGGAGATGTTCGAGCAACCCGAGCAACTCGTCCGATTCGCCCGACTTGGAAAGCAGAATCGCCACGTCCTCCGACCCGACGATGCCGAGATCACCGTGGACGCTGTCCATCGGGTGCAGGAACGCCGCGGGCGTGCCGGTCGACGTGAGTGTCGCGGCAATCTTGCGTCCGATCAAGCCGGATTTGCCGACTCCCGTTACGATCACGCGCCCATCGGACTCCGCGATGATCGCCACGGCCTTGGCGAAGCCGGCATCCAGCCGTTCCTCGACGGTGGACAGCGCTTCGCGCTCGAGGCGAAGCACGCGGCGGCCGCATTCCACGATCTCGTCCGGCGTCATCATCGCATGCCGGAGAAAGTCAACGACCGGTCCTGCACATAGCGCTCGGCCACCGTCGTCCACTCCACGCGCGCCTTCAGCAGCAGCTCAGCGAATTCGCGCACCGCCCCAGCCCCGCCGGACCGCGTGAGCTGCAGCCGGCACGCCGCCTTGATCTCAGGCACTGCATTGCCGACGGCGACGGGCAGGCCGACGAGCCGCAGCACCGCGAGATCGGGAAAGTCGTCGCCGAGGAACGCGGCCTCCGACGGCGCGATGCCATGCCGGTCGAGCATGCCGAGAAATGCGGTGAGCTTCTGGGCGTTGGGGTCCTGCGACACATCGTCGATGCCCAGCTCGAGGGCGCGCAGCCGAACGCTCTCCGAGACACGCCCCGTGATGATCGCGACGCGAATGCCGGCTTCCTTCAACAGGTGGATGCCGAGGCCGTCCTGGATGTCGTACCGCTTGAGCTCCACAGGGCGCCCATCGGATGCACCGAGGTAGATGCCGCCGTCAGTGAGCACGCCATCCACGTCGAGCACGACGAGCCGAATGGCGTCCGCGAGCGTGGGCTCGATCATCGGCGCGCGCACTCCCACACGTCCACAGCCCTGCGAATCAACGCGTCCAGCTGATCCAATGGCATCATGTTCGGTCCGTCACTCGGCGCGTTCGCCGGGTCGGGGTGCGTCTCCATGAACAGGCCGTTCACGCCGACCGCGCACGCGGCGAGTGTGAGCGCCGGGATGAACTCGCGTGCACCTCCACTGGTCCCGCCTTCGCCGCGCCCGGGTTGCTGCACGCTGTGCGTGGCGTCGAAGATGACGGGCGCATCGCAGACGTCGCGCATGCGCGGCATGGCGCGAAAATCGACGACCAGGTCACCGTAGCCGAAGAACGTACCGCGTTCCGTGGCGGCGACGTCGGCCGCACCGATGTGCCCAGCGTCGCGATGTCCCTCGCGCACCTTTGCGATCGCGCCGCGCATGCCCTCAGGATGCATCCACTGCCCCTTCTTGACGTTCACGGGCTTGCCCGTCGCTCCCGCCGCCAGCAGCAGGTCGGTCTGCCGGCTGAGGAACGCCGGGATCTGGAGGACGTCCGCCACCTCGGCGGCTGCGGCGCACTGGTCAGGCAGGTGCACGTCGGTAAGGAGCGGCAGTCCCGTCGCGCGCCGCACGCGCTCGAGCGCCGCGAGACCTTCATCAAGCCCAGGTCCCCGAAACGCGCCGGCGTTGGACCGGTTGGCCTTGTCGAAGCTCGCCTTGAAGATGATCCCGCCCGGCACATGCTCCGCGAGCCGCGCGAGATGCTCGGCGACGCGCAGGTTGAGCACATCGTCCTCGAGCACGCATGGCCCTGCGATCAGGAACAGCGCGTCGCGACGAAAGCGGACGCCCGTCATGCGTGGGCTTGGCTTGCGACTAATGGGGTCCCATTGCGCTCGGCGGCGCCTTCCTTGCGCCGCTTCGCGGACGTCGCCGCAGCGATGAAGCCGGCAAACAACGGATGCGGCCGCGTGGGGCGCGACTGCAACTCCGGATGGAACTGGCAGCCGATGAACCACGGATGCGCTGGCAGCTCGACGATCTCCACGAGCTGGCCGTCCGGCGAGAGGCCGCTCAGCCGCATACCATGCTCCACGAACATCTCGCGGTACTGGTTCGAGACCTCGTAGCGGTGACGGTGCCGCTCGCTCACCTCCGAGACTCCGTATACCTCCGCCGCGCGCGACCCGCGAGTCAGGCGGCATGGGTATGCGCCGAGGCGCATGGTGCCGCCCATGTCGGTGACGTGCTGCTGCGACTCCATCAGCGAGATGACGGCATTATCGCACTCGGGCGCAAACTCCGAGGAATGGCTGTCGTCGAGGCCGCAGACGTTGCGCGCGAACTCGATGATCGCCGTCTGCATGCCGAGGCAGATACCGAAGAACGGAACGCCGTCCTCACGCGCGCTGCGAATCGCTTCTACCATCCCGTCGACGCCGCGCACGCCGAAGCCACCTGGCACGAGCAGCCCATCGTGCTGGCTCAGGATGCGACGCGCCGTCTCGGCATCGGTGAAGCTGTCGCTCGACGTCCACGAGATGTCCACGCCGACGTCATTCGCGATGCCGCCATGGATGAGCGACTCCTGGACGCTCTTGTAGCTGTCCACGAAGTCGGTGTACTTGCCGACGACGGCGATGCGCACACGCTCATGTGGCGCAATCACGCGCTGCACCATCTCGCGCCAATGCCCCAGCTCCGGCGCTGGCTGCGAGAGTCCGAACTTCTGGAGCACCTTCTCGTCGAAGCCCTGCTCGCGGAAAGAGAGGGGGATCTGGTAGATCGACTTCACGTCTGGTGACTCGATGACGGCGCCGAACTCCACGTTGCAGAAGAGCGCGATCTTGCGCTTGATGTCGTCGGAGACCGGACGCTCGGTGCGCACGATCAGGATGTCGGGCTGGATACCGAGCTGCATCAGCTCGCGCACGGAGTGCTGTGTCGGCTTGGTCTTCAGCTCGCCCGCGGCGGCGATGTACGGGATCAACGTAAGGTGGACGAAGATTGCGTTCTCGCGCCCGACGTCGTGACGGAACTGGCGGATCGCCTCGAGGAACGGCTGTGATTCGATGTCACCCACGGTGCCGCCGATCTCGACGATGACGATATCGTTCTCGGGCGCCACGCGCCGCATCGCGCT
>JBKJMP010000657.1:0-6721 GCA_046596395.1 Gemmatimonadaceae bacterium | reverse complement strand
TCCTGCCAGGTGTCGCCCGCGATGCATCGCGACATCCTCTCGCTCGTCGAGGGCGGCTACTCGGCGCAGGAAATCCTCGATGCGTTCGTGGACACCTACGGTGAGCGCGCATTGATGGCGCCGAAGAAGGAAGGATTCAACTGGGCCGGCTATCTCGTGCCGTTCGTCGCACTTGGTGTCGGGGCGATTGCGTTGACGGTCGTGCTGCGCGGAATGCAGCGTCGTACGCCAACTCCGCTTGCGAGCGGAGTTCCATTGCCGCCCGATGCGACCGCAGACGAGATGACGCGTCTTCAGGACGCCATTCGCCGGGACGAGTAATGCTCGCGCTCTTCATTGGAACCGTGCTCGCCGTTGGTACGCTCGCGGTAGTGCTCTATCCTCTCTTTCGCGGGACCGTCGCGCTTCCACCGCGGAGCGCGCCGACGGTCACGGCGGGAGGGGCAGAGCAGGAGGCGGTGATCGCCTTGCGCGAGATCGAGTTCGACCGCGCGACCGGCAAGCTATCGGACTCCGACTACGCGGAACTGTATGCCCGCTACTCACAGCGGGCGCTCGACGCGATGCGCGGCGGACCAGTCACCGATGGAGAGGATCCCGTCGAGGCTGCGGTGCTCGCGTACCGCTCGAGACTCAAGGAATGCGGCGCGTGCGGCCCGCGCCCGGAGCCTGATGCGCTCTACTGCTCCAACTGCGGGCGGTATCTGCCGGGCGCCTGCGCATCCTGCGGGACTGCAGTGAGCGAATCGAGTGCTGCCTTCTGCGCTTGCTGCGGGCGGCAACTGGCGGGATAGGCCCGCAAATGCTAGTGTGGTGGCCTCATCACAGGAACACATGCATTCTCCATCCAATCGCCGGTCGTTTCTCGGCGCCCTCGCGTCGGTCACCGGTTTCTCGACGCTCGCCGCGCTGACCCCAGCACCGGCGCACGCGGAGGAGTCCCTGGTGTCCGCGGACTGGGATCTCTCGTGGGTCAAGCAGTTCAGGGGTAGGCACCGGCAGGTCTTCGCGGCCGACCAGCTTCCGGGGCACCTGCCGCTGTTCGTCGTCGCGAACTATCTCGACGCGCACAAGGAAGTCCACGGACTCTCCCATCCGGAGATCAACACCGTCATGGCTATCGCCCGCGCGTTCCCGATCAATGCGGGGCACGCGCTGTGGGACCGGTATGAGTTGGGTCGCCTGTGGGAACTCAAGGATCCCGAAACGGGCGAATGGGCCCGGCGCAGCATCTATCTCGAACGGATGCCGGGACCGCCGGACAAGTTCGCCGGGGTGAAACCGCTTCAGGCGCGCGGGACGGTGTTCTACCAGTGCAACAACGCGTTGAACGGTGTCGCGTCGCGTCTGTCGAGGGAGTTCAAGAGACCGGTGGACGACGTGCGCGCCGACCTGCTCGCCGGAATGAATCCCGGCGTGAAGCTGGTTCCGGCGCACACCATGGTTCTCGGCCTACTCCAGGAGAACGGCTTCACCTACGAGCAAATCAGCTGACCTACGGGCTCGCTGGTAGCGGCGCCGCGAGAAAGGCTGGATCGATCCTGGTAGACATCCCGATGCTGGACACCGCCACGGTCGCGGCGTGCGTGCGATCGAACACGAGCCGGATCGTCCGGAGCCGCCCCGCATCGAACACGCTCGACGCACGCGCGAAATCCGCGAGCGGCAGCACGAACGTCTGCGGGACGATCTCGAACAGCGCCGCGAAGCGCAGCGAATCGCGTCCCTCGCGCCGGTAGACACGTGTCTCGAGCGGACGTCGAATCGTCCCGAAGCGGCCGAGCGGCAATTGCGCACTGTTGCCCGCGGAGTCCGACAGCTCGACCGTGATCTGGATCGGGATCGTGTCCGGTTCCTCCTTCTTCTTCGGCGGCGGAGGCGCGCGCTTTATGGAATCCGCGCGAATCGAATCCACCCGCGCCTTGCCAGCCTTCGACGTATCCGCCTTCGTCGTGTCTTTCGGCAGCGCGCGCGGACTCGGCTTGTCGTTGAGGCCCGCGAGCGAGAGGTAGATCACGCTGTTGACGTCCGGCCTCCGTGCACGGCGCAGCGAATCGGACAGCGTGATGGTGTACGACGCAGGCTTTCCGAGCTTCGTCGTGTCCGGACCGGCGATGCGGTTGTTCCACCCCAGCCAGACACCATTGTCACGCTGGTCGTCGCCGGCATTGCGCCAGCGGTAGGGCAAGACTGTCTCCTTCCACGTGGAGAGGCTGTCACCGAGCAGCTCAACTCCGCGCACGCCAGAGGTGATGTCGATGTCCTCGTCGAACTCCGCCAAGGGCCGGTAGCCACTCTCCTGGAAACGCGTGATGTACATCGTCTTCGGAAGCCAGTGGCCTGCCGTGCGATGATCGCGGAAGAACGGCAGGTACTCCTTCCGATCGTGCAACGTGGCTTCGAGAAATGCCGAGATGGCGAGCTTGCCGAACTGGAGTTGCTCCTCCATCGGGATCAACGCGCGGAGGTCGAGCGAACGTCCGCTGCGTGGGCCGTTGTCCTTGTTCTGCCAGACCGTGTTCCACTGGCCGTGATTCGCGCGATACATGTAGAACGCCGACTTGAACCACGGCCGTCCGTCCGTGAATCGGAGGCGCTCGTACTGGCGCAAGCCGTGGAAGGTCGAGACGTCGCCGTCGTGCGAGCCGTGGAGCACGAGGTAGTTCACGTTTTCGAGCGGCGTGAGCTGCGACGCGGCGCGATACTGCCCGTCCACCGGCGCGATCGACACGATGGACTTGATCGAGAACCCGAAGCCGAGCTTCTGCTTCGCGTCGTCGGGATAGAACTTGAGCGTGTTGAACGTCGCGGCGAGCGGCGCTGCCTCGCCGCCACGCGAATGCCCCATGAGCGCGATGCGGGTCATGTCGACTCGCCCATGAAGCGGGCTGCTCGTCGAGTCGTTGAAGCGCTTGAACGCCTCGAGGTGCTTGAGCAACAGCCACGCGCGCCCATCGTTTTCTCCCGAAAGTCCGTTGATGAAATTCTCGTCAACCGACGCGAGGATGAAACCGCGCGACGCCAGGAGCTCACCGAGGTATCCGTACCCAGGATCGGAGAAGTCGCGGTAGTTGTGGTTACCGTGCACGACCAGAACGAGCGGGAAGGGCCCCGGCCCCTCGGGATACCACACGCGCCCGTTGATGGGCACGGCCTTCATGTCGAATCCCCAGAACGTCTTGCGGTCGTTCGCCGCGGTGGGCGGCACGGAGACGAATGGGGAGACGTCCACCGGCTTCGTCTTCAGCGTCACTGAGTCGCGGAACACCGAGCGCTGCTTGTCGGTACCGCTGCCGTAGTAGAGTCGCACGACCTTCAGCGGTCCGGCGTCGGCGGGATTTGTCCCGGTGATCGTGTGGTGCGCGAGCACCACCGGTGAATCGTCCTTCGCCAGCTTGAGCGGCTGCGAGCAGCCGGCAATCGCGACGCACGCCAGGGCCAGCGTTCTTCTCGAGCATCTCATCGCCAGGACACGGAGAGGTGGTGGGCGAAGCGGCTGCCCCGAAACGTCTCGAGCGCATACTCCAGGAACAATCGGTCGGCTGCCAATCCGCCGCCGAGCGTGAAGGGGCGTTGGTCGGACGTTTCCATGCGTCGAACACCCGCGCGCAACGACGCATTGAAGCCCTCGATCCAGCCGTAGCTCACCTCCATTCCACCGCCGGCGCCGAGCCATCGGTTGCGCTCGGAGACCTGAACCGCGAACCCGAGATCGAACTCGCCGGCCTGGCGCTGTCGCGTCCATCCGAGCGACGTCTGGATCGGCAACGTCACTCGGCTGCCGTCGCCGATGTTCTGTACCGAGAGCGCCGCCGTGCCCGAGAACAGCGCGCGCGACACGCCGACGTCGCCGAGGAGGAGGCCGTTCAGTACGCGCGTCGAGGGATCGGTACCGTCCACACGATCTTCCGCGTACTTGAGACCGATGCCGGTGCGAAACCCCTTGAGGACGAAGTTGCCCGCGATGCCGGCCGAGAGGCTGAGCGCGTTGCGGTCACCGCGCCGCGTGAGGTCGGCGGGCACGAACGGGTAGCCGGCGTCGGACCGCGACTTGAACTCCACGAGTTGCACGCCCCATCCGAATGTTCGCGTGCCAACGGTGGCTGCGCCTGCCACCGCGCCGCGTGTCCCGTTCCAGCCGTAGCGCGAGAATGACGCGCTGATGCCGCTGGTCGGGTAGATCTGCGCCGGGTTGTAGAAGACGGAGTATTCGTCGCGGCCCGCGACCCACGCGTTGCCGACGCCCGCGGCGCGCGTGCTGGCGGGAAGGAGCAGGGCGAGCGGACCTGCCCCGGGTGCCTGCGCACCAGCATCGGGCAAGAGCAGGCACACTGCGGCGACGATCAGTGGGATTCGCATCGATTGGCGGAGGTGATCGATCTCAGGAGGACCGCACAGGGGCTGCGCGGTTGGACATCTCGACACCCGACTACGTTGGAAACCGCGTTATCGCTCCACAGCCTCCAACCGCCGCTTCGCAATTCCAATGGGCACGAGCGTCGCCACCGTACACAGTAACGCCGCCGCCCCGAACCCCACCCACAACTCCACCGGCGACGTCGGCGTGCCGTAGTACTGCGCCGAGATGTACCCGTACACCGGCCGCGCCTCGAGCACGATCACCCCGGCGATCAACGCCACCGACGCGATCATGTACAGCAGCCCGCCGAACGACGTCGGGATCTGCGCCGCATTCTCCGTCTCGAACTGCGGGAACAGCGTGCCGAAGCCGAGCGCCATGCCGCACAACGCCAGCGTCATCATCGCGATCGTCATCACCGACACCGCGAACATGAAGTCGCTCACCTGGAGCAGCGCGTTCGTCACCCCGATGATGATCAGCGACAGGATCAGGAGCGGCGCCGTGCCCACCCAGAACTTCGCCCACAGCAGGTCCTTTACTGGCATGGGGCTCGACTTGAGCAACCAGAGCGTACGTCCCTCGAGGCTCACGCTCGGGAAAATGAAACGCGCCGCGATCGACGCGAGCACGAACCCCGCCAGGAGTATGTTGAAGAACGGAATCACGTTGCGCAGCAGGAACGTGATCCCCTCGCCGCGCAGCGGCAGGTACTTGATGTTGAAGACGTACACCACGACGAGCACCGCCAGCAGGATCAGCTGCGACCACTGCGTCGTATCGCGGAAGAACAGGCGTATTTCCTTCAGCATCAACTCGCGCCTGAGCGTGCCGAGCGACCGGAACATCCGGTAGCTCACGCGCTTCGTGAACGTATTGCGCGCGAAGCGTTGCGCACTTTCCTGCGCCTTGCTGAAGCCATCCATGTACAGCGAGCGATGCAGCAGCGCGCCGATCACCACCGCCGCGGCGGCGGTACTCCACAATAGGTAAATCGGCAGGTAATCCGGCCTGTTGTTCAGCCACCCCAGCACCGCCGTCTGCACCCACTCGCTTGGCAGGAACGGTGACGTCGGCGTCCGCAGGATCGTGACGAACTCCACCAGCGAGCGAAAGCCTTCCGGACGCGCGAGCCGCTCGGGACGCACGATGCGGAACAGCAACACGATGCCGCCGGCGGCGAGAACCGCGATGACGCTGAGGATGTCGCGCGTGCGTCGCGCGGGGAAAATATTCACGAGCAGCAGCGTGATCGCGCTGCCGATCACCGCGGGGATGAGCAGGAACGGGATGAACACCACGAGCACGAGCAGCGCGAACAGGAAGCCACCCTCATACGCCACGCCGAACGCCGCGAACATCGGCACCGCCATCAGGATCACCATCCAGCTCGACGCCACCGCGGTCTCGAGAAGCTTGGCGGCGTAGAGCGTTAGCCAATCCACCGGCGACGCCACGAGCAGGTCGAGATCCTTCGCGAGGAAGAAGCTCGACAGCGCCGTGATGACGTTCGAGAGCAACAAGATCGAGAAGAACCCGATCAGGATGATGCCGAGCAGCTTGCCGGCCAGGAACGGCCCGAGGTCGGGCACCTTGCGGAAGTAGATCAGCAGCCGGTAGAGCACCATGAAGATGAACGACCAGAACAACAGGCCGATGACGCCGAGGATGAAGAACCGTGCGCCGCGCCCGCGCTCGCCGGCCATCGTGCGGGCCCGCGCCGTGAGCCACTTCGGCAGCAGCACCCACTCGAGCGACGGATCGGGACGAGCAGCGACGGCGACCGCCTCAGGCATCCAGCACCTCGACCAGCTCGCGCGCCGCGTTCTCGCCCGTGAGCCGCAGGAAGATCTGCTCGAGTCCAGCACCGGCGGCGTCGCCGCGACCTTCCGCTTGCTCGCGGAGTTCGGGCACCGTCCCGCACGCCCGAATCGTCCCCTTGGCGATGATCGCCACCCGGTCGCACAAGGTCTCCGCCACTTCGAGCGTGTGCGTGCTCATCATGATCGTGTGGCCGCGCCGCGTGTACTCGCGGAAGAGATCCTTCAGGATTTTCGCCGCCTTGGGATCGAGCCCCACCATCGGCTCGTCCACGACGATCACCTCGGGGCGATGCACGAACGCACTGGAGATGATGAGCTTCTGCCGCATGCCATGGCTGTAGCTCTCGACCAGCTCGTCCCGCCACTCTTCGAGATCGAACAGCGCCAGCAGCTCGCGCGCGCGATGCTCCACCTCCGCGCCTTCCTGCTCGTAGAGCCCCGCCACGAAGCGCAGGAACTCCGCGCCGGTGAGCTTCTCGTAGATGAACGGCCGGTCCGGAATGAAGCCGAGTCGCATCTTGGCTCCGATGGGGTCAGC
>JBKJMP010000640.1:0-7295 GCA_046596395.1 Gemmatimonadaceae bacterium | reverse complement strand
CGACGACTCGCGTATCCGCCACGCGCTCCTCGCCCATCGTGAGCTCAGCGGACCGGGCACTGAACAGATCGCGCGCTCGCCCCTGGCGCGTCCACCACGCGACGCCTGCCGACGTCGGCGCCACGCGCACGACAATCCTGGCGTTGCTGTCAGCGGTAACCGCCGCGCCCCATTCGAACCCCCAGTGGCCTGAGGCCTCTCCGAGGCGGACGTTCGCGCTGAAGACGCTGACCGTGGCGCGCCCCTGATTGTAGATGTTGATCGTCACCGGCACCGTGTCACCAGTCGCGACGATCTCGCGGGGAGCCGTTGCCTCGATCAGAACGCCGCTTGCGGCAAGGAGCGCGGCATGCGCCCGCGCCTCCACCGTCCGCAGCGACGCGCTTAGATCACCGAGAGCGGCCTCACAGGACGGCTCGACGTCAGCGCACGTTGGCGTGTGGGACACGAGATCGACGACGCGGGCGAGCGGTCTCACCATCGCCTGCGGCGCTCCCAGGTCCTCGACGCGCCGCACTGCGGCGATCGCGGCCGGAAGTGAGTCGAGCGAGGCGCGCACAATCGGAATCACTCTCAATCGATCGAAGCGCGACCAGTCCACCGCGATGTCCTCCAGCGGCGACGTCTCCCGCTTCATCGGCGCGCTCACCCGCGACGCCTCGAGCCGCAGGTGACCCATCAACGTCCCACGCCGCTGCAACGACCCGAACCCCTGCGACAGGTGCTGCGACCGGCTGACCGACGCGATTTCCGCGTACGTCTGGCCGCGCAGCGCGCTCAACTCGCCGACGTTGAACGACACCGTGGCACCCGCACCATTCCCGCGCTGCGCACGATAGAACTTGAGCGGCGTCCACGCCGGCAGCCCGAACGCATCCACGCGTGTCGAATCCGCAGCCGCATCGAACACCTCGCGCGCCAGCATGCCGGCCACCTGATGATGTCCATGCCCGTCAGCGGGCGTGCCGGAGAACACCGCGACGATCACGTGCGGCCGAAACGCGCGCACCACTGACACCACATCCTTCAGCAACTCCTCGCGCGGCCAGTGCCGGAATGTCTCCTCGGCCGTCTTCGAGAACCCGAAGTCGTACGCGCGCGTGAAATACTGCCGCCCGCCATCCAGCCGCCGCGCCGCGAGCAGCTCCTCCGTGCGGATCATGCCGAGCCGCTCGCCGAGCTCGTTGCCGATCAGGTTCTGCCCCCCGTCGCCGCGCGTGAGCGAGAGATACGCGGTCTCCACCTGCCGCCCGCGCGCAAGCCACGTGAGCAACGGCGTGTCCTCGTCGTCGGGATGCGCGCCGATCAACAGCACCCGCGCAGTCACGTCGAGCCCCGCAACCGCCTCGCCCAACACGATCGCGCCGCGCTCCTGACCTGACAGGATGCGCGGCGCGATACAGAGCAGGAGGAGAACTGCTGCCATCCTGAGCGCCGTTGTCATCACACTTTGCTGGTCTTGCGCTTCGTGCTCGCGGGGGCCGGTGTCAGCACCTCCGTCACGATGCGCTTCTGCTCCTCCTCATGCGCCTTCGAGTAACCCTCGGCCGGGCTCGCGCGTTCCTGACGGCCGATGTACCGAATCGTGAGCATGTTTCCGGTCGCCACGCGCAACTGCGGCGCGACGAACGACCACGCCCCCATGTTCTTCGGCTCCTCCTGCGCCCACACCACATCCTCCAGGTTGGGATACCGATCGACAATTGCGGCGACATCAGCACCCGGCCACGGGTACAACTCGTCCACGCGCACGAGCGCAACCTCCGGCGTGCCCTCACCCTTCGCCGCGAGCAGGTCGTAGTACATCTTCGCGGTGGATAGTACGAGACGCCGCACGCCATCGCGCCGAGCATCTGCGGACGCGTCGTCGATCACCGGCTGGAACGAGCCACTCGACAATTGCTCCACGCTCGACGCCGCCGCAGGCAACCGCAGCAGGCTCTTGGGCTGCATCAGGATCAACGGCATCCGCTCCTCGCGGAGCGCCTGACGTCGGAGGATGTGGAAGTACTGCGCCGGCGTACTCGGATACGCCACACACATGTTCCGCTCGGCGCAGAGCTGAAGGAACCGCTCGAGACGCGCGCTCGAGTGCTCGGGGCCACCGCCTTCGTACCCGTGCGGCAGCAATAGCACGAGGCCGCTCCGCTGTCCCCACTTGGCCCGGTCGGCCGAGATGAACTGGTCGATGATCGGCTGCGCGACGTTCACGAAGTCGCCGTACTGCGCCTCCCACAACACCAGGTCGCGTTCCGCCTGGATGCTGAAGCCATACTCGAAGCCCATCACCGCCGTCTCGGACAGCGCGCTGTTGTAGATCTCGAACGCGCCCTTCGCGTTCGGGATGTTCGCCAGCGGCGTGTACGTGCCGCCACTCTCGATGTCGTGCAGCACAGCATTGCGGTGTGCGAACGTCCCGCGCTCCGCATCCTGGCCGCTGAGGCGCACGCCGCGCCCGTCGAGCAGCAGCGATCCGAACGCCAGGGCCTCGGCGTGCCCCCAGTCGATCCCGCCCTTGCTCAAGGCATCGCGCCGGCGCTCCAGCGTCTTCGACAAGCGTGCGTGTCCCTTGAACTCCGCCGGCCACGTGAGCAGCTGGACGTTCAGCTTCTCGAGCGCCTCGACCCCAACCCCCGTTGCCGGCTCGACCATCTCGGTGACAGCCGGCATCGCCTTGCTGCCGCGCGTCGCCGGCGCCTCTACCTGCGCCTTCATCTCGCGATGGACGCTCGCCAGCTTCTCGGCGATCTCCACGTCGATGGCCTTCACATCCGCCTCGGTCAGCACGCGCTCGCGCACGAGACGCGCGCCCCACACTTCGCGCGGCGTGGGATGGGCGCGGATCAGCTCATACAGCTTGGGCTGCGTGAACGCCGGCTCGTCGGTCTCGTTGTGCCCCCAGCGCCGGTAGCCCACGAGATCGATGAGGACGTCCTTCGCGAACTTCTCCCGATACGCCGACGCCAACCGTACGGCGATGAGACACGCCTCCGCATCATCCGCGTTGACGTGCATGATGGGAACGTCGAAGCCCTTCGCCGGATCGCTTGCATAGCGCGTGGAGCGCGCGTCGATGGGATCCGTGGTGAAGCCGACCTGGTTGTTCACGATCAGGTGCAGCGTGCCGCCAACGCGATAGCCGCGCAACCGCGAGAGGTTGAACGTCTCCGTCACCACGCCCTCGCCCGGAAATGCCGCATCGCCATGGATGCAGAGCGGGAGCACCGCGCGCTCGTTGCGCTGGCCGGGCATCCCTTCGACACGCTGCTTGGCGCGCGCGAGTCCCGTCATGATGGGATTCACGACTTCCAGATGGCTCGGGTTCGGCACCAGCTCGAGCTGCACCCTGCGGTCGCCCACGGTCCGCTCGTGGTCGAAGCCGAGGTGGTACTTCACGTCGCCGGTGCTGCTGTAGGCGCTCGCGTCACCCTGTCGCCCTTCGAACTCCCCGAACATCTCGGCGTACGACATCCCCATCACGTGCACGAGCACGTTGATGCGGCCGCGATGCGCCATCGAGAGCACCACCTCGCGCGCGCCACTGCCCGCCGCGCGCGCGATGACCTCATCGAGCATCGGAACCATGACGTCGGTGCCCTCGATCGAGAACCGCTTGTATCCCTGATACGCGCGGCCGAGGAAGCGCTCCAGCCCGTCCACCTCGGTGAGCCGGCGCAGCACCGCGACCTTTTCCTCGGGCGTCAGCGGGCGCGTGAGGTCCCCCTCTTCCATCGTGGTCTTGAACCAGGCGCGCTCCTCCTCGCTGCCGAGATCCATGAACTCGAGCGCAATCGCGCCACAGTAGATCGAGCGCAGGCGCTGCACGACGTCAGCCGCCGTGCCCTCGCTGAAGCCCAGCGCGGACGCGGGGACATGGGCCAGGTCCTCCTCGGACACCCCGTGGAACTCCGGCGTGAGCTCGCGAGCACCCGGTGGCGGCGTGCCGAGCGGGTCGAGCTGCACGTCGAGGTGGCCGTACTCGCGGATGGCGTTCACGAGCGCAGCAGCGCCAGCAGCCACGCGGAGCATCCGGTCATCGTGGCGTCCGCCTGCGGACGAGCCCGACAGCGACTCCGCGGTGCGGAAGAACTGCCGCCACGACTCGTCTACCGACGACGGGTCCTGCCGAAAGCGCTCGTACGTCTCGGCGATGTAGCCGTCGTTGAAGACGGTGGTCGTCGGAGGGAAGTGAGGCATGCTGTCAATTTAGCGGCAGGACTCGCCGCCACGGCAGCCTGTGAGCGGTCAGCCCACGCTGCTCGCCAGCGGCAGGACCACGCTGAACGTCGAGCCCACGCCGGCTTCGCTCTGCACCTCGATGTGCCCACCCAACATCGTCGCGAGACGACGCGAGATGTAGAGGCCGAGCCCGGTGCCGCCATGCCTGCGAGTGAGCCCGCTATCCACCTGCGCGAACGGCCGGAACAGCCGCGTGAGCTCCTCCTCCGAGATGCCAATGCCGGTGTCCTGCACGTCCACGCGTACGGAGTCCCCCGCCGACGACAGTCGCACCGTCACCGTGCCCTGATCCGTGAACTTCACCGCGTTGCCCAGCAGGTTCACGAGGATCTGCCGCGACTTGTCGATGTCGCTGGTCATGCGCACGAAGTTGCGGGGGACGTTTACCTGCAGGCGCAGCCGCTTCTGGTCTGCCAGCGGTTGAATCACGGCGATCGACGAGCGGAGCAGGTCGCTCGCAAGGAACTCACTGGGACGCACCACCTCGCGCCCTTCCTCCAGGCTCGTGAAGGCGAGAATCTCCTCGATCATGGCCGAGAGGTGCATCGTCACGGAGCGCATGCGCTCGACGATATCGAGCTGGGCGTCGCTCATCGGGCCGATCACCTGGTCGATGAGCAGCTCGTTGTAGCCGGCCAGCGCGGTCAACGGCGTCCGCAGCTCGTGGCTCATCGTGGCGAGAAAACGGCCCTTCGCCTTGTCCGCACTCTGCGCCTGAAGGAGCAACAGCGACTTGTGCACGGCGAGCGCGGCGTGATCGGCGAGCGTGCGGAGGCGCTCGACCTCTCTCGCCCCGAAGGCGCCGCCAGCCAGACCGCGCGCGACGGCGAGCACGCCGAGCGTCTCACCATGCGCCTGGAGCGGCGCCACGATCATCGGACCGAGCGCCAGCTCCGGCACCTCGCGCATGAGGGGACGTCCAGACGCGCGGAAATTGTCCTCCCGTACGATGGCTTGCGCCGAGACCGCCTCCTCGAGGAGCGATCCCTTCAGGTCGAAGGACCTCCCGCGCGCAAGAAGGAGGTCTCCTGCCGCCGCCACCACTTCGCCATGTCGTCCGAGCACGCGGAGAACCGCCGCACCAGTGCCGCCGCAGCGCCGTGTCGCGATGTCGCACAACTCCCGCAGCACTTCCGCCATATCGGTCACTTCGGCGAGGCGGCGCGGAACGTCCTGCATCGCGCTGTCCACGGCGTCGGGGTCGGCTTCTCGCGCCTCCACGATCACCGAGTCGTCCCCCCGCCGGGCGACGCACGCCACGCGTCGCTCGCCGATGGTCAGCAGGAATGAGTGGGGCGCACCGTCGGCGCTGGCAGACGCAAGCTCCTCGTGCGCGGCAGCGCTGTCGGTGGCAATGGTGGCGAACGGCCGGCCGACCGCGAGCGGTTCACTCAGCCACGCGTCCCAGCGTCGGTTCGCATAGGTCACGCGCAGGTCGCACGACAGGACCGCGATCGCGGTGTCGAGCGAATCGAGCAGGTGCGCCGCGGGCGCGGCGGACGGGTGTGCCGCGGAGCCCTTGGCAAGATCATGTGCGCTCGGTCCCGCCAAGTTCACCCCTCCGCCATTTCGATCGCCCACGATGGTGGTGGCGACGTGCCTAGTGTGCGGGAACGGCGTGCGGAGGGGTCTTCATCGCGTGGGAAGGGACACTCACGCCCCGTGACGGCCGCTGCGCCGCCTCGAGGAGCGCGAGCGCGTCGGCCTTCGACAGCGATGGAAGGAAGATCACGCCCGCCAGCCCGCTCGACTCCGCCGTCACGTTCTCGTCCGTGCGGCTCGTGAGACTCACGGCAAGCACCGGGACGCCGGTCAGCGCCGGGTTCCGTGACCACCGCTCAAGTACCTGCGGGTTAAGTAGGTCCGACTCGGCCACCACGAGATGCGGCTCGAACACGACCGCGGCAGCGGACGCTTCCGCCAGACCCACGGCTGATTCACATACCACGCCCAGTTCTCCGAAGTACCGGCACAGGTGCGCGCTCAGGTACTCGTGTCGTGCCACACACAGCAATCGCATTCCGGAATATACCCAAGAAAGGGGTGCGATGTTCACCGCCGCGTCATTTCCGTCACCCGACACGCTCGAGCGCATCATGAAGCTCCTGTGCCGTGGCCGGCCGCGCTTCTCGCTCGCGCGACATCGCACGCATCACCAGCATGCTCAGGGCTTGGGGAATGTCCGCGTGCATCGTGTGCGGTGCGGTGGGCGTCTCCTCCAGCACCTTCGCGATGAGCACCATCGGCGACGGCGCGTCAAAGGGCACGTGCCCGGTGAGGCACTCATAGAGGACGACGCCGGCTGAATAAATATCAGCCCGTACATCAATCTCGTCGCCCAGCAACTGCTCCGGCGCCATGTACTCCGGCGTGCCGATCACCATCCCGACCTCCGTGAGACCGCTCTTGGGCGCGCGCGTCGCAAGGCGCGCGATGCCGAAGTCCATCACCTTCAGGGTGCCGTCTCCCTCGACGACCATGTTCTGCGGCTTGATGTCGCGGTGAATCACCCCCGCGTCGTGCGCGACCTCGAGCGCTCGGCAGAGCTGCTTTGCGATCGGGAGCATCACCCCCACGGGCAGACGTCCGCGCTGGCGCACGAGGTCTTTCAGCGACGTGCCCTCCACGAACTCCATCGTGATGAAGTACAACCCGCGCGCCTCGCCGAGGTCGTGCGTCCGGACGACGTTGCGATGCGAGATCTTTCGCGCGAGCCGGATCTCGCTCTTGAAGCGCTCGAGCGCCGTGCTGTCGCTCGCGATCATCTCGGGCTTGAGCGTCTTGATGGCGACGACCTCGCCCAGTTCACGGTCCACGGCGCGATAGACCATGCCCATGCCGCCCGCGCCGAGCAACGCCTTGATGTCGTAGCGCACGCCGAGCGATTGCCCGGGCGCCAGCACGCCGCTCATGGGAGCAGTGGCGCCGGCCATGAGTTGCGTCGCCTCTGGATCGCCCTGGACGATGGTCGCCGTGGACATCGCTCGACCGCCGCCGAGGAAGTCCACCAACGCCTGCTTGTCGCGAAGGTCGCCGAGCAGGCGGCGCACCGCTTC
>JBKJMP010000620.1:0-20708 GCA_046596395.1 Gemmatimonadaceae bacterium | reverse complement strand
CGGAACGCAGCATCCACGGTCCCGCCTTGGTGAGCGGAAGGTGCACGACGCCGTTTGCGTCGGCCATGAGGGTCACCGCAAGGTTGGTCGCGGGTGCGCCAGCCGCCGCCGTGGTGTCATTGGCCGGGGTGGCGTCGATCCCGATGCCAACGGCCGGCTTCCCGGCGCCAACGACCTTCACATGCAGCGTGTCACCCAGATGCACGTGAGCCGGATCGTTGACAGGCACGAACTCGAGTGGGAAGCCCGCCGTCTTCGAGAAGGCGCGCGGACCACCCGTTCCCAGCTGGAGGATGGTCGCTGCGTAGGACGTGCCGGTATACACCACGGTGTCGAAGCCCGCCAGCGAGTTGTCCCGCTCGAGCCGCGCCGCCTCGGCGGCCCCGCCTTCGGCCTTGAGGTAGCGGATCAGGCCAGCCGGCGCCGCACGTGTCGTCCGGGGCATCAGCCCGGCCACGACGAGATACTGCCCGGGAGCCGTCGGCTTCGCGTGCAGCCGCAGCGACGTTCCCTCGACGGCCATCTCCGTAATTTTCACATCCGAATTGCCGCCGATGATGCGGGCTTGAGCTACGCGCGCCGGCTGAACCGGTGTCCCCGCCGGGAACCGAACACCCGACCGTCCGTTGACGTGCACCGATGCATCCGTCGCGAAACCAAACATGTCGGGAATGAGCCAGAAGTCGTGCGCCAACGCACTCGACGCGAGTGCGAGCGTGGCGACGACGACCGGAACAACGGCGAGATAGCGTACGCCACGCATCGTCCGCGGCGCTGGGTTCGTCTGACGTGACATATGATCTCCGACAACGGTGAGTTCGAGACACTGGACCGTCGAGCGAGACGATGATACAGGTCGATTTACGCGATGTAAAGCCGACTCAGCGGCGTCGCCCCTCGCTGGGTGTCGCGTCGCATGCTTCCTGCATGGTACGTCCCGGCACTTCCCCGGCTCAACCACCTACGGAGATCCCATGTCGATGCACTTCCATACGCGCCGTGTGCCCCTGACGCTTGCGCTGTTCACATTCGTCGCGGCGGGCTGCGCCAAGTCGGAGTCCGCCGCTGGTGACAGCGCTGCGATGGCAGCGCCCGCAAGCGCGACAGCCGCCGACACCGGCATGGCAGGCATGGCCGGCATGGACCATTCCAGCATGGCCGGCATGAACCGCCCCGCGGCGAAGGATGCCGATCAGGAATTTCTCCGGATGATGACCGACCATCATGAGGGGATGGTGATGATGGGGACGGATGCCATGACGAAGGGAAGCACGCCGGCCATTCAGGGCGATGCGCACATGATGCACACCAAGCAGGTCGAAGAGCAGAAGAAGATGATCGGGATGGTTCAGGCGATGCACGGCGAAACGCTCACACCGATGGTCATGCCGTCGAACAAGGCAATGATGGACGACCTTGCGACGAAATCAGGCGCCGACTACGACAAGGCGTTCTACACCCACGTCATTGCACATCACAAGGAAGCCGTGAAGATGGTCGACGACATGTCACCGAAGCTCGCGAACGCGGAGCTGAAGCAGATGGCGCTGAAAATGAAGGCCGACCAGACGAAGGAAATCGCCAGGCTCGCGCCGAAGGCGAAATAGCCCGCTGATGTCCGGGACCCGTCGGCTGCTCATCGTGACGTTCGCCAGCCTGCTGGGGTGCGGCGCGACCGCCAGGCTTCCCGTGTCTGCCGGTACGGGCCCGCAACCCACGCTTCCGCCCCCGCGCACGTCGCTCATTCCCACAGTGAATGTCGCGACCGCTCGTGGATGGCCGTCCGCTGGGAAGCCCGTCGCCGCTGCAGGGCTCGTGGTCTCGGCCCTGGCGCGCGGGCTGGACCATCCGCGGTGGCTCTACGTGCTCCCCAACGGCGACGTGCTCGTCGCGGAGACCAATGGGCCGAAGCGCCCGGACAATGCGAAGGGAATCAAGGGCTGGTTCTTCACGCGGTTCCAGAAGAAAGCCGGCGCCGGCGTTCCCAGCGCCGATCGCATCACGCTCCTCCGCGACAGCGACGGCGACGGTGTCGCCGAGACACGGGCGAGCTTCCTCACGGGATTGTACTCGCCGTTCGGCATGGCACTCATCGGGAGCACGCTCTACGTCGCGAACAGCGACGCGATCCAGCGCTTCCCCTACGTCACCGGGCAGACAGTCATCAGCGCGGCCGGCACACTGGTGGCCGCCCTCCCAGCCGGCACCATCAACAGGCACTGGACGAAAAACCTCCTCGCGTCACCCGATGGGACCCGGCTGTACGTGGCCATCGGCTCCAACAGCAATGTCGCGGAGAACGGGATGGAGAACGAAGCCGGGCGCGCGTCCATCTGGGAAGTCGATGTGCGGACGGGCCAACATCGCGTCTTTGCCTCCGGGCTCCGCAACCCGGTGGGGATGGCGTGGGAGCCGGACAGCGGCGCGCTGTGGGCAGCCGTCAACGAGCGGGACGAGCTCGGGAGTGATCTCGTACCCGATTACATGACGGCCGTCCGCGATGGAGGATTCTACGGCTGGCCCTACAGCTATTTCGGGGGGCACGTCGATGCGCGCGTCAGCCCGCAGCGGCCAGACCTCGTCGCGTCGGCCATCGTTCCTGACTACGCGCTCGGACCTCATACCGCGTCGCTCGGTCTGGCCTCCTCGAATGGAGCGGCCCTGCTCCCCGCCCAATTCAGCCGTGGCATGTTCGTGGGGCAGCACGGATCATGGAACCGGAGCCCGGCCAGCGGCTACGCGGTGATCTTTGTACCCTTTGCGCAGGGTCGCCCCACCGGGTCTCCCATCGACGTCTTGACCGGGTTCCTCGACACGAAAGGCAACGCGCTCGGCAGGCCGGTGGGCGTTGCAATCGATACGCGCGGTGCACTTCTCGTGGCCGACGACGTGGGCAACATCGTGTGGCGAGTGACTAGGGCTGCACAGCGCTGAGGTACGCTGAATGACATCGTCATCGCCACAGCCTGAATCCGGCGACCAGACGTGACTCCGTCGCAGGCACCGCTCCGACAACGCCGCCGCCGCTCCCGCTGATTCGCCGCGAACGCGACCAGCCGATGTACGGCGCAAACTCTCGACGAAACTCGTATCGGACGCGCATCCCCAGCTCGTAGTCATTGAGCCCGCGACGTACGTCAAATTCCGGCACCGCCTGGAGTGCGGCATTCACTTCGAGTTCGGGCTCGGCGATGAGGCGTTGCGTCAGAAGCAGCTGAAAGGCCGCTTCGAACCGCGCCGAGACTTCGCCCTTCTGGGAGACGAAGATCGTGGGCTCCAGTTCGAAGCGGTACGGCGCCAGCCCGAGGAACCCCATCACCAACTGGCCGCGACGACGGTGCGTGTCGCCCCAGTGCTCATCGACCCGCACGCCGATGACGGCATCCCAGAACGGATCGACCAACGTGCCGTACAGCAGCTGACCTTCCGCTTCCCCCTGACTCCGCGTCGTCGCAAGCTCGCCCTGGGCGCGAACCCACAGCCGTCGGTTCGCACCGCCGTACCACGCGCGGGCGTCCACGTTCACCGCCCGCTCTTCCGATGCCGGCGCGTACTCGAGCTGTTCGAACAACACGAACAACGTGTTCGACCAGCGCATGTCCTTGTGGGGCATCTCGGGCATGCCCGGCATCTGGGATCGCGCGGGCCTCGCAATGAGTGCGGCGAGCATGGCGACGCCGAGGAACACCCGCGCGTTCCTAATCCTCATGCGCAACCCCCTCGAGCACGAAGGGCTTGCCCCGCTCGGACACTTCCACGACGCGGAACATCCCCACTTCCATGTGATAGAGGACGTGACAGTGGAACGCCCAGCGCCCGGGGGCGTCCACGTCGATGAGCAGCGATAGTCGCTCGGCCGGCTTCACGTTCACCGTGTGTACCCGAGGAATGCGGTTCCCGTGGCCGTTCTCGAGCTCCATCCACATGCCATGCAGGTGCATGGGGTGGTTCATCATGGTGTCGTTGACCATGGTGAAGCGGATGCGCTCGCCAAAGTTCATGCGAATCGGTTCCGCGCGCTCGAACGGCACACCGTCGATGGACCACATGAATCGCTCCATGTTGCCAGTCAGGTGAACCTCGATCTCCCTCGTTGGCGCGCGGAACTCCTCTCGAACCTCCAGAGACCGCAGTTCGGTGTAGCGGAGCACCCGCCGGCCGTCATCGCCCAGGCCCACGCCGGCTTCCGACAGGCGACTACCGACCATCATCGGCACGGCGCCGTTGTCCGTCCCATGGCGCCCGGGCTCGTGCTCCAACATGCCCGGCAGGGTGCCGGGCGCACGCAGCCCGGTGGTCCGAGTCATCCCCGCAATTGCATAGCGCGCGGCGTCTACGGCCCCTGATACTGCCGGCGCGGCCCCGTGACCGGCATGTGCCCCGGCCGCCGGTGGCGGAGTAGGTGGGGCGGGCGCAACAGGCGCGGGCGCCATGCCGGGCATGTTCCCATGGTCCATGCCAGCCATCGCGCCTCCGCCTGCCGCACCGCCTCCCCTGCCCATTCCCGCCATGTCGCCATGGTTCATCCCCATGTCGGCCATGGACAGGATCACGCGACGGCGCCGCTCCGGAACAGGAGCGTTCCACCCGGCGCGCGGGGTGAGCGTACCGCGGGCATAGCCCATCCGGTCCATGGATTCAGCGAACAGTGAATACGGCTGCGCCTTCGGCTCGATGATGACGTCGTACGTCTCGGCGATGGCAATGCGGAATTCGTCAGTCTCCACCGGCTCCACGTACTGACCGCTCACCTGCACGACGGACATCGGAAGCCCGGGAATGCGGACGTCGAAGTAACTGTCCGCCGCGGCGTTGATGAAGTGGAGAAGTACCCGCTCGCCCGGCTGGAACAATCCCGTCCAGTTCGAGCCCGGTGCCAAGCCGTTCATGAGGTACGAATACGTGGCGCCCGTCACGTCCATCATGTCCGTTGGATCCATCCGCATGTCCAGCCACATCAGCCGCTCGCGGATGGTGGGCATCAAGCCCCCGCGCGACACATCGCGGAAGAAGTCCCCCACCGTCCGCCGGTCCATATTGTAGTAGTTCCCCTGCTTCTTGAGCCGGTCGAGAACCTTGTACGGGTTCTCGAACGTCCAGTCGGACAACACAACGACGTACTCACGGTCGAACTTGTACGGATAGCCCCCACGGGGCTCGATCACGAGCGGGCCATAGTGGCCGAGCTGTTCCTGAAGTCCGGAATGCGAGTGGTACCAGTACGTCCCATACTGCTTGAGCGGGAACCGGTACTCGAATGTCTCGCCCGGCTTGATGCCGGCGAAGCTGACGCCCGGCACTCCGTCCATCGCGGGCGGAAGGAGGATGCCATGCCAGTGAATGGACGTGTCCTCGCGCAGCCTGTTCTCGACTCGGAGCACGACGTCGTCTCCTTCGCGAAGCTTGAGAAGGGGACCGGGCACGGTGCCGTTGATCGTCACGGTATTCGCGCGCCGTCCTCCGATCGTCAGCGGCGTTTCGGCAATGACGAGGTCATGGACCGACCGCCCGTCCGCCGGCCGCGGCCCGATGGAAGGCAGGGGGCGCGCGATTCCCTGCGATCCCCAGGCGTACCGAGGGAGGAGCGCCGACGCCCCCGCGAGCAATCCCGCCGCACCAGCGGCGCGAACGAATTCACGCCGCGCGAGCGATTGAGCCCAGATCGATGAGTTCTTGTCCGTCACGGTCTATGGCCTGATGCCGATCTGCCGCTTGAGAGCGGGATCATTCCACCGGTTGCGGAGCACGGAATCTTCACGAATGCGTCGCTGCACCACGGAATCCTGAACGAGTTGCGCGACGATCTGCTGTAGCTTCTGCATGGCCGGATCGGCCGTCGGCTGCACCCGTGCAGTACTCATCGGCATCGTGGAATGGTCCATACCTGCCATCGCTGGTGCCGGTGTCGTTGCTGTTCTGCGTGGGGTGGTCGACGTGGAACCGCTCATGTCCATTTTCGAGTGATCCATCCCTGCCATCGGCACGGACGCCGTTGCCGTTCGTCCTCCAGACGACTTCCGGGCCGGGCTCGCACCCATTCCCGGCATGTTCGAATGGTCCATCCCCGCCATCGGGTCAGCCGGCTTCGCAGGCTGACCGCCGGATGCCGTGGGAGCTGGACTCCCGCTCATCCCGGGCATGCTCGAATGGTCCATCCCCGCCATCCCGCCCGAGGAGTCAGGCTTGGCAGTCACCGTGTCGGCGCCCGCCGGCGCACTTGGCACGATTGTGCCCGATACGGTGACGCTGTCTCGCTGCGCCGGCGTGTCGCGTCCGGAACAGCCGCTGAGAACCAGCGCCGCGGCGACTCGCGCGATTGTCGAACATCTCATGTGCATCTCTCTGCTCTCACTGAATGAGTCTCGTCACTCCGGCTTGGAGGGCGCCGATCGCTTCAGCTCCACCAGTCGCTGCTGCACCTCGGGATCAGACCAGAGGGTATGCAGCTCCGGGTACGCGTGAATGCGCGCCTCCACCGCTGGGTCCGACAGGAGCCGGACGACGAACTCCACCGCACGCCGCCGCTCGTCCGGCGTACCGGACAGCATGCCAACCGCCGCAGCGGGTGTCATCGCCATGCCGGGCATGTTGTCATGCTGCATCCCGGGCATGGCACCCATGCTTCCTGTCGATGCCGTTTCCCTCAACATCCGCTGGAGCACGGGATCGGTGGCAACCCGCTCGCGAATGACCGGATCGGCCATCATCCGCTCCTGAATGGCCATCAGTGCCTTGAGGGTCGGCTCTGTGCCCTGCGTGGCTCCGTGCTGCATTCCCGCCATGTCGTCCGCGGCCGCGCTGTCGCGCGCCCCCAGGCGAGCCATCGACGCGCCGCGCGCAACGGTGGGGGTCGGAAACGCGGAGGGGAAATCGATTGCAGCGCCCCCCATGTTGTTCACTCCCATCATCGCGGCGGCGAGCATCCATTGCGCGACGTCAAGCGCCTCGCTCGTATCGCTGCGCACGAGATCCGCCACGCGCAGGAGCTCCTGACGCTTGGCGCTGCGTGGAATTTCGCGGTCCACGAGTACGTCGAGAATGGCGTCCTCGAACATGTTCAGGTTGTCCACGATCGCTGCCGCTTCGGGAAAGCGTCGCGCGAATGAGGGCGCGATAGCCGGCGTGAGGGGCAGCAGGTACGGCGTCGCGTCGGGGGAGCGTTCGACCATCTGGCGAAAGCGAGCGACGATGGCGTCCTGCGCACGTCGCTGGTCGCTCGCCACCGACTCGGCCACGAGCGATTCGTACAGGCCCACTTCGAGCCACCGCGTGGCCCAGCCAAGCCCATTGTACTTGGGAAGGCGGCGCCGGAAGCCGAGCGCGGATGTCCGGGCGTCCACGAGAAGGATGCTCTTCGGCTGCGCGCTCACCGCGACAGTTGCTCTCGATCGATAGTTCGCGACCAGTTCGGTCAGGCGGCCATCACGCTCGACCCCGGTCAGTCCGCGCTCGGCGAGGACGTCCAGTGTCTGGCGCCGGAAGGTGCGCCCCCAGTCGAGCATCGCGTCGATCTCGGGAACGAGCTTCACGAATTCCGGCGCCACAGTGCGGACGTCGATCGGCGTCCGTGGGGGTCGCGCGACGAGTTCGCGCGTCACCCGCGTGTATTCCGCACCATCGAGCATGGCGACACGCCCGCGCTGGTTCCGCCAGAGCGTTTCGTACAGCGCGGCCCGCTGGTAGTCGACGGCATTGAACAGGCGATCGGTCGAGGGGTTCGCCCCCGCGAACGCGCCGTTGTGTGGTGCGCGCAGGTACGCTTGTCTCCAGACGCCGAGCCACTGTCCGCTCGCGTGGGGAGCGGCCCCCAGGGACATGGCGACGCAGCCGAGCGCCAACAGCCGAGACCGGAGCATCGGCCGGGAGGGATTCATGCAATTCGTCAGGGCCACCGGAACCTCACTGCGTTCTCTGCCGCTTCTCGAAACCCGCGATAACTTTACGCTCCGTAAAATGTATCTTCCGTTCGAGCACATACAACTGGCTCGGCACGTGCATCGATCATTCCACGCGATCTGTCACCGTTCAGAGACACAATGCGCCACTCGCTTTCCTGGTTTCGCGGAGCCGGCCCGCTCGTAGTCGTGGTTGCTGGCGCTCTCATGGTGTCGGACCGTGCGACCGCACAGACGCCCTATTCAGGCACAGGTGCCGGGCGACCCCTCGTCACAGAGGACGCGATCTCGATCGAACGCCATGTGCTCGATGCTTTTCTTTCTCCCGTCGGGATCGGCCGACGGCGCGGGCGGTCGAGTTGGTCCGCGGAGGTCGGGGTAGCCTATGGACTCGCGCCTCGGACGCAGGTGGAGTTGACACTGCCAGTGGGTTTTCGCGATGCGGCGGGCGGATCGGAGTCAGGCGTCGCGGGGATCGACGTCACCGCGCTCCACGCGTTGAACGTTGAAAGCCGCTCGCTCCCGGCATTTGCCATTCGCCTCGGGGTGCTGATCCCGGTGGGCGACTTCGGCGCACGCGCGTCCCATGAATCCATCAAGGGGCTCGCCACGCGCACGTTCGGCTGGGGACGCCTGCACGTCAACCACGAACTCACCTTCGGCCGCGAACCCGTGACGAGCGCCGTGGGCACGAGCGCGGTCCCCGGGTTTCGTGGACAGCCAGCGCGCTGGACGTCGGGACTAGGGGTGGATCGAACATTCCCCCTTCGCGGACTCCTCCTGGGTGCGGAGCTTTTTGCGCGTCAGGGGCTCGACGACACTGCATCCGCACGATGGAATGTGGGTGCCGGCGCGCGGTACCAGTGGACTCGGCAGATCACCATCGACATTGGTGCCGCGACGAGTGTGTCCGATGCGGCGCGCGAATGGTCGCTGAGGGGTGGTGTGACCCGGACGATGGCGGTGCGCTCCCTCCTCCCGGGTCTCGGTCCGTGGGGCGGACGATGATTCGTCAGCCGCGCCGCGATGGCGCACTCATTGTGGAAATGGCGGATCGGTCGGTCGGCGCGCTCGGCTACTCGTCTGCGTATGCCGGACGACCCACTTCGACCCGCGCCGCTCGAGGATGGCAGTTCCGCGGCCGACCTGGTCCAGCGCTCGCGTCCCCATCTCGGCCTGAATCCCGTAGCTGAACATCACCCACGCGAGGTCTCCGCTCGTTCGTGCGACGATCTCGTACGGGCGGTACCGGAAGTGCTTCATCTCCTTGAGCTCGGGGGCGAGATGATGATCGCGATAGTCCGCCCATCCGCGATTGATCCCCGCGCCTTCGACCACCGTGAGACTGTCGCCGGCATACAGGGTGTCGAGCGCGGCGAGGTCATGCCGTTCTGCTGCCGCAAACAGCGCGCGCAGTGTGGTAGCTGCGCGCTGAGCGTCCGGGGAGCCCTGGGCACCCAGGTGTGAGGGGAGGAGGGCCGCGCCGGAGAGCGCGGCAACGGCGGCGAACGTTCGGAGGAGTCTGGTCATCGGGCAGGGGCAAGAGTTGCAGGAATGTGGCGATGGCTTTACGGTGTGTAAAGACCGATCAACCTCCTCATCGGACCTCATCGTGACCGCTCCTCCCCTGCTGCGACTCGTTCGACGCGCCTTCCCCATCCCAGTCGCCGTGCTCGCGATGATGATCAGCGTCAGCGCGCCGGGAGGCGCGGAGACGGGGCGCCCACCGAAGGCCACGGTTGTCCTTCACGGCGTTCTCAAGAGCTCGGTGCCGAAGGACAAGTCGCGGCTGCCTGCTGCCCCGAAGGAGCTGCGGCTGACCTTCACGGAGGCGCCGGAAATGGCGGTGACTCGCATCATGCTGCGGGCGCCGGGAGGTCGGGAGATCGCGCTGGGCACCTTCAGCGCGACGGGAGCGGGAAAGGCAACGGTCGTCGCGCCGATCACCGGTGCGATGACGGCAGGGACGTACACGGTGGAGTGGGAGATCGCGGGAGAGGACGGGCACCCGGTGGTTGGCACCTTCACCTTTACCGTCATCGCCGAGGCGGTCGCTCCGGTGAGCCCAGCCGCGCAGGTGCCGGCGCCCCCCGCGATGGACTCCGCCATGACACATCACGACACGGTGTCGATGCCCCGCTCTGCCACCAGGTTCGACGCGGAATCCGGCGGCTATGTTCTCGTGCGCTTCTTTCTCTATACGGCGCTGCTCATCGTCGTCGGATCCGTGGCGTTCCGGAGCGTCGTGCTCTCACTGGTCCAGCGGCGCCCCGGCGTGGAGGCCGCATTCGTGGCTGACGCGGCGCGACGCGCGGCGTTCGTTGGCTGGATGGCGGCGTGGCTCCTGCTCGCCGCGTGCATCGCGCGCTTTTTTGCCCAGTCGCTCGCGATGAACGGCGCCGATGAGATGATGAACTCGTCGAGGGTCAGTGCGATCATGGTCGGCACGAAGTGGGGGCTGAGCTGGCTCGCCCAACTGTCGGCCACGCTCGTGGCGCTGTACGGATTCAACCTTGCGAGACTGATGGGCGCGGGACCGGCGCGGGTACGAGCGGGCTGGAGCATCGCCGGTATCGCCGCCCTCGTGCTGGCTTTTACCCCCGCGTTCGCCAGCCACGCCGCCGCTTCGCAGACATTGCGCTCTGTCGCGATGCTGTTCGATGGCCTTCACATAATCGGCGCATCGGGATGGATGGGAAGCCTGTTCCTCGTGCTGGCGGCCGGAATTCCCGCTGCTCTCGCCCTCCGCGACGAACGTCGAGGTCCGGCGGTGGCCGATCTCATCAACGCGTTCTCGCCGACCGCACTGATGTTCACCGCCATGCTCGCGGGCACTGGCCTCTTCGCGGCCTGGCTCCATCTCGGCAGCATCTCTGCGCTGTGGGGGTCCGACTATGGTAACTGGCTCTTCAGGAAGCTGGTCGTGCTTTCGGTCGTGGCGGCAACGGGTGCGTACAACTGGCTGCGCGTCAAGCCGAGTCTGGGAACGATCGACGGCGCCGGCCGCATCCGCCGCTCGGCCACCGTCGAGGTGACGGTCGCGGTCATCGTGCTCATCATCACTGCCATTCTCGTCGCGACACCGCCGCCGATGCGGACCGTGTAGTATCGTTACGCGTCGATCATCCACACTCCACGTGGCTCCCACGAATGGCCAAGGCTCGCTCGCCGGGGAAAAGTGCCGCCGCCCCGCTTCAGGACACGTTGACGTTGTCCGCCCGGGGCACCGGGATGCTCTTGGGGGCCCTCGAGCATGCACTCATGGAATCGTCCTGGAGGCTTGGCCGACCGGCGACGGCCAGGGAGCTTCACGCGCGCGTCGCGAAGACCCGCGACATCGAGCAGGTCACCGCAATCACGGTCCTCAACCGCCTCGTCGCGCAGAAGCGGCTGATGTACCGTGAGAAGATCGATGACATCTACCATTACGTCACAACGCAGTCGCGCGAGGAGTTCGTCCAGCGCGCCTCGCGACACGTTGCGGAGCGGGTCCTCACGCTGGGCGCAGATGCAGTGACGTCCTCGATCGTCGATGTCCTGGCGGAGCGCGACCCCGAGCAGTTGGCTGAACTGGGGCGACTGATCCGGCGCAAGCTTCGAGAGCGCGACAATCGCTGAGCAGGCAAGGAGGCACGATGCAACGGTCGAAGCCGGAATTCATGGCGCGGCGGGTGTACGAACGGGAGCGGACGCACCAGCGCGGCGTGCTCGCGGCAATCATCCTTCTGCTCGTGTTCAGCGTGAGTCCGGTGTTCGGTCATCACGTGGCGGATCCTGTGACAGCGATGCTGGCGGGCCGGGATCACCTCCTGAATCTCTGTCTCCTGGCATTCCATCAGTTGATGGCTCCGGTGCACGACACGTTCCACGTGCTCGTCACAGCCGGTTTCGCGTACGCCATCGCCGATCGCATCCGCGCCGTGCGGCGGCTCCGCATGGCGCTTCGGGCCCTCGTGCACTCCACTCCACATGCCGGCAGCATCGTCGAGCGCGCGGCGCGTTCGGTGCACGTCGATGCACGGCATCTGCGCGTCGTGCGGGGCGGGAGAGCGCCGGCGTTCACCGCGGGACTGTGGCGTCCCAGGATCTTCGTTGCCCAGGATCTCGCCCTCGCGCTCTCCACGGACGAGCTGGCGGCGGTGATTGCGCACGAGGATGCGCATCGTCGCCGTCGCGATCCGCTGCGCTTGAGTGTGTGGCGCTTCCTGGCCTGCATGCTGTTCTTCCTTCCAGTGCTACGGCGGCTCGAAG
This sequence comes from Gemmatimonadaceae bacterium, assembly GCA_046596395.1. Lineage (GTDB taxonomy): Bacteria > Gemmatimonadota > Gemmatimonadetes > Gemmatimonadales > Gemmatimonadaceae > AG11. The sequence goes on along the minus strand of JBKJMP010000620.1, from coordinate 8,562 downwards.
AGGACATGGCGGACGAGGCGGAAGTCGCGGCCGACGACGACGCCGTTGAGCGCGCGCGTATCCAGCCGCTGACGCTTGCGTCCGCCCTCCTCGCCGTCGCGCGCTTGTTCACACTGCCGGCCACGAGGTCTCGCGAGGTGACGGCGTTTCACAGGGACGAGATGCTGGGACGGCGCGTGCGGCGGCTCGTTGGTGAGGACGCGCTGGTCGGGACGCATCTCACGCGGCGCTCGGTGAGTGGCGCTGCGCTCGCGCTCTCAGCCATCTGGATATCGGGGATGACCGTGACGCATCCGCTCCCAGGCGCGGGGGGGCAAGTGGCAGCGCATGCAGTGGCCGCTCACTGCGCGCATGAGGGCGAAGGACCCTTCAGCCACCTCTTCTGCCGCGGGTGGCGGGTGAGCGCGCGCGACGAACCATCATCGGCAGGGCACTGCCCGCACGCGGTGCGACTGACGCCCCTCGGGGAAGGAACGCCGTAGCGTCGTTCCGCCGCCGCAGAATTGCGGCGTCCTTCACATGATGTAAAGCGCATCGGCACGGCCATGCCTCGACTCCGCGTGAGGCGCGTCCTGCGCCGGACTCACCTCGATCGGCGCAGCGATAGTCCGACGCCGCAGAACCTACCCTCGCACAACAATAGGAGGCGAATGCTGACGCAATATCCATCCTAGCGCGATGACTGAAGTGCGTACATTTTACTCGCAGTAAAATCGACCAACCGCGCCCTCCCGACGAGAGATGACGCTCTCCATTCTAGACAGAGTACGATATCTCGCCTACCTGGCTGGCCTTCCACCCGTTGCAGCCTTTCGACTCGACAACGGCTGGTGGGACCGTTCCTACACGTCGGGGATGCATGAGCGGTACGCAGCGCGGGAGCGCGAGTGGGAGCGTCTCGCCATAGTGGCGACGCTGGCGCTTCATGGCCGGCAATCCAGCACCGTGCTGGACCTCGGGTGTGGCACGGGACGCCTGCTGGATTTTGTTCGGGAGCGTGGCGCTGCTCGATACATTGGTGTGGATGTTTCTCGCGAGGCGCTCGACGATGCCCAGGCACACGAGCGAAAGCGGCTGACCAACGCGTCCGATGAATGGGAGCAGCCAGCACATGGGGTCGAGGCGACTTGGCTCCACGCGAACCTGGAATCCTGGCGCCCCGAAATTCCGGTGGATGTGATCGTCATGAACGAGACGATGTACTACCTGTCGAACCCGGGTGCTGTGCTCGAGCGTATGCTCGCGTCCCTGCGGCCCGGCGGCGTCGCGGTCGTTTCGATGTGGGAGGACGGCCGGCGTTTTCGGCAGTGGCGCATTGTCGACCAAGGTATGAAGCGGGGAGGCGCAGTCCGGGACTCGACCGTTCGGATCAGGTCAGGAGCCATCGCGTGGCGGATCAGGCGGTACGTGCGCTTGCCCAACTCATCCGCGTCATGACAACCGCGCGATGCGCACCAAGCTCCAATCGCGGACGGCGCGTCAGCCAATGCCACCTCTGACATCGTCCGACTACGCCGGCCCGTCATCGCTACGACGCCTGCTACCGCGCATGATGAACTCCGGTGCCAGACACACGCCGAGGAGCGTGACAGGAAGGATCTGCTGGGTCTGTATCAGAAATGCCACGGCGATGGCCTGGTCCTCATCGAGACCGAGCGCCACCGCAGTGGCGGCATAGGCCGCCTGAAACAGGCCGACGTTCCCCGGGGTGGCGCGCACCGCGAAACCGAGGTTGACCGCCAGCAGCGCTGCGACGGTCCCGCCGACCGTGATGGGAAAGTGCGCCGCCTGAGCGGTCAACTGGTACGTCGCCACCTGCAAGGTCCACGCGACGACACTGAGCAGCAGGGCCCCGAGGAACCGCGGCCCGCTCGCGATCGCGCCGACGGTGTGAACGAAGCGGGACTGATGCATCCGCACCCGATCGCGCCATGAGGCCACTCCGGGAACCACGAGCTCCGCTGCTGGCGCCGGACGTCTCAGCAGCCAGGCCAGCAGCGCCGCGACGATCACCAGCGCCATCAGCGCGAATGGACGCACGCCCGCGAGACGCGGCGGCAATGTGAAAAAGGTCGCTGCCAGCGCCAGAAGCAGGATGTAGCCGATGAGATCGAACAGCCGCTCGAGAACGAACGTCGCCGCGACCCGCGCACCATCCACCTGCGCCGCCCGCGCCACAAAAACCACACGTGCCGCATCGCCTCCGTTGGCGACCAGGATGTTGTTGAGCCCCGCTCCCGCGAAGCCGGCGCGGAGCGCCAGCGGCAGGGAGCGGACGCCGATGGCAGAGAGAAACACCCACCACCGAATCGCCTTCACCACTCCCGCTGCCAGGTTGACCAAGGTGGCAAACAGGAGCACCCAGAGCGACGTCCCACGTATGGCGGCCCAGATATCGAGCCAGTTCACCCGCGCGGCAAACACGGCCAGCAGCGCCATCGTAACGACGAGCAGGCCAATGCGAAGATACCGCGATGCTGCCGGGGTCATCGGCAATGCGCACCGCGCGCGGGCGGGTCGCGGCCCTCGATTACCACTTCCTCATCTCGCCGCCCCCTTGCTCACCGCAGAATGCAAACGCGCGGACGCGAGATCACGACTCAGCCTCCACGCCCGCCAGAGACTGTGTCACGGCGCAGGCAGACGGCTCCGCAGCTCTGCCTTCACGCCTCCGAAGAACTTTCACATGCCAGATCAGCCTGTCCTCATTGGACAGCGTCGAGGAGTGCACTGTCGCGAACCCGTGCCCGATGCGCGTCCAGATCGACGACTGCCACGGATTGTAGCACAGCGATGCGACCAGAAAGCCGCCCGGCGCGAGGTGGCTGGCGAACCGCTCGAGCGCCCACAGCGGATCCTCTGCGTACACGAGCGAATTGTTGAATACGATCACGTCGTACCGCCGAGTGGGGACGAAACTCTCGAAGTCCGCTTCGGTGAAGTGCATGCGGGAAATCTCTGCGGCTGTCGCGTCGCGCAGGAGCCCCCTGGCGCGACTGATCGCCTCCTTGCTGATGTCCACGCCATGGTACTCAGACAGCGGAAATCGCCGGACCATATTGAAGAAAACGCCGTGACCACAACCAACATCGAGCACCGCTGGCGCAGAATGCTGATGAATCGCGTACCCGAGCACCACCATCTGCACGGGTCGTTCGGCGCCACCGGACAGGTAGTCCCACTGTGCCGCCCCGTATTCCAGCTCCCACTGGGCACGCGACTTCGGAAATCCATATCCTCGCATGCCGCGATACAGCCCGAAATACAGCCCCCGGACCGCGTAGACCGCCCACGTCTTCAACAGCATGAACATTCGCAGCTCGGACCATTGGAGAAGCTTTCAGCCGGGCACGGCGCTCAGCACCGACCGGGCACTATTTTTTACGCGGTGTAAAATATATGTCTTCCCATCGCTCCGGTAGGCCGGGGCATTGAGGTTCTGGATCATGCGGGTGAGCGCTCCGAGAGCGGACCGGGGAGACGGCTGGTTCAACTCCGCCCGGCGCGCGACGGCGCTCGGTTCGGACCATCGCCGACAGGAAAACTTCCAGCACGCGGGCGGCTGACCTCGGAAGGGAGCAACGTCCGTCGTTCCGCCACTCCCCGAATCGGGAATCCTTTACACGATGTAAAGCGCAGTGGCACGGCCCATGCGCCGACGTTGCGCCACGTCGCTGCTCGTCGGAGCGCGGCGTCACAATCATCAGCCAGGAGCTTCCGTGGCCCACCACCTCAGCAACGCAATGCGGGAATGCGCGACGCTATGCCTCGAGTGCTATGCCGCCTGCGTCGAATGCAAGGCGCACTGTACCGCCATGGGCGGCAAGCACGCCGATCCGGCGCACCTTGGCGCCATGGCCGACTGTGCCATGCTCTGCGAAACGTCAGCCAACTTCATGCTGCGCTCGTCGGACATACATGGCGACGTCTGCGGGACCTGCGCTGACGCATGTGACACCTGCGCCGAGTCGTGCGAACGGCTGGGTGGGGATGACGAGATGATGAAGCGGTGCGCCGAAACGTGCCGGCGGTGTGCGGCGTCGTGCCGCGGGATGTCCGGCATGGCGTAGGCGCGCCCTCGAATGGCGGATTGGACACCTCCCCCGGCGGCACAATGTGCTGCCGGGGTTCCCTTTGTCTCCATCGTGCCCGATTTTACACGGCGTAGTGCAGCCCACCGACCCGTCTCCTGACCCGCGAACCTCATGTCACGCAGCATTGCCGCTGGACTCGTCCTCGCGCTTTCCGCCGGTACCCTCGGTGCGCAGACTCCACGCCCGGATTCACTGGCCGCCGCCGCGGTGGTGGACCAGTTCCACGCCGCGCTCGCCGCCGCGGATTCGGTGCGAGCCGTCTCGCTCCTCACGGATGACGTTTTCATCATCGAGAGCGGACACATCCAGACGCGAAGCGAGTATCTCGGAGGTCACCTTGGCGCGGACATGAAGGCCAGCCAGGGGTCGAAGGGCGAGCGCACCGTGGTCAAGGTGACGGTCGTTGGCGATGCCGCGTACGTCGTCTCGAAAACCGTGAATCCACCCACCGGAGCGGCGGGGAACACGGGCTCCGAATCGGTGGAGCTGATGGTTGCCACGAAGTCGATTGGCGGGTGGAAGATCAGCGCGGTGCACTGGTCCTCCCGTCGTCGCCGCGCCGCCCCATGATGCGGCGCATGCGGACCGCGATGCGGGCATCGCTCGTCACCGGCGGGTTGCTGCTCGCCAGCGGCTCGGTGCTGGTCGCGCACGATTTCTGGCTCGTGCCCGACGCCTTCTCCGTCGCCGCGCGCGGGCGGATCGCCGTGCGGGGCCAGACGTCGAGCCTCTTCCCCACGAGCCTCTCCGCCGTGACGCCCGATCGCATCGTGGAGGCGCGCGTCGTCACCGCCACCAGCGACGTGAAAGTCGCCGCCGTGTCCGTGGCCGGTACGTCGCTGCGGCTGGGTCACCGGCCGGCCGGCAGGGGACAGCACGTCATCGGGGTGCGCCTCGCGCCGCGGACCGTGCGCGAATCGCCGGCCAGCTTCCGTCGCTATCTCGATCTCGAGGGGGCGCCCGAAGCACGGCTCCGGTACGAGCGCGACGGGCGGCTTCCGCCGGTTGGCGGCGACAGCCTCACACGTCGGTATGCGAAGTATGCAAAGACGGTCGTCGAAGTCGGGAAGGGCGCACGCGCCTTCGATCGCGTGCTCGGACACCCGCTCGAGATCATCCCGCTCTCCGACCCGTCGGCACTGCGCGCGGGCGACACCCTCCGCGTGCGGCTCATCCTCCTCGGCGAATCCGCACGAGGTGCGAAGGTACACGCCGGCTTTGTGCTCCCGGGTCCCACGGCGCTCACCGATACCGCGGCGGCGCGTCGCTCGGCGGTCGCCGACGTTTCAGCGGAGACCGACAGCAGTGGCATTGCGCGCATCGTGGTGAAGCGCGCGGGCCTGTGGAACATCCGCACCATCCAGATCGTCCCGGCTCCACCGGGTTCGGGCGCCGACTGGGACGTTCATTGGGCAACGGTCGTGTTTCCCGTCGCGGCCGCGCCGCGCGCGAACCAGTCCACGATCGTCCGCGACGGATCGTCACCGCAACTCGCGGCCGACATCCGCGGCACGATCCGCATGATTTTCGGGCGGAAGGACACGATCTTCGCTGTCACCTCGAGGGACGGCGGCGCGCGCTTCAGCGCAGCGGCGACGGTCGGGATCATACCCGGCATGCATCTCGGCAATAGTCGCGGCCCTACCATCGCGTCGTCGCGCACCCGGTCGGTCGTGGTGGCCGTGGATACTGCGGGCAACATCACCACGTTCCAGCTCGATCACGCGCGTGATCGGTGGACGAAGCATGGCACGCACCTGAACGATGCGCCGGGCTCGGCTCCAGAAGGCCTCGCGACCGTCGCCGCCAACGACGCCGATGAGTTTCACGCTGTCTGGCTAGACCTGCGCGAAGGGCGCCAGAATCAGATCTACTTCGGACGTGTTGCGATCGACGGCGCGACGCGCACGGCCAATCGTCGGCTCTATGCGTCGCCCGACGGTCACGTGTGCGAGTGCTGCCGCCCGAACATCGCCATTCGCGGCCGCCACGTGGCCGTGATGTTCCGCAACTGGCTGGACGGTGCTCGGGATATGTACCTGACCACCTCGGCAGATGGCGGCCGTACTTTTTCTCCCGCGGCGAAGGTCGGAGCGGGCACATGGAAGCTCGACGCATGCCCGATGGACGGCGGCAACGTTGCCGTGGATGCCCGCGGGATCGCGACGACAGTCTGGCGACGAGAGCTGACGGTGTACCGGGCCCGCGTGGGCGAGCAGGAGATCCGCATCGGAGAGGGCCGCGCGCCGATGATCGCCAACAGCGGCACCGGCACCTTCGTCGTTCGGCAGGACGGGCAGTCGATCAAGCTCACGTCCCCTGCCGGTGCGACGGAGACGGTTGTCGGCGAGGGCCGGCACCCTCAGGCGCTCGCACTCCCCGATAGCCGTGTCCTGGTGACGTGGGAGCTAGCGGGGCAGGTCCACTTTCAGACGTTCTCGCCCCCCGCCCACAGGGCTCGCGCCGAGTAGCGCGCAACTCGGAATGTGCTGGTAGAGGAATTCGAGCCGCCGTGCCGGCGGCAGCGACAGAAAGAGCAGGGAGACCGCTGTCCCGTTCGCACAAGACTCAGCGATCAGGTTGCGCTGGCCGAGATCGTCGAGCGGCGTCAACCGGTATGGACGACGATGACTCGGCTCCGCCCAGTAACTTTCGGCCAGCTGCAGGCCCGGCTGGATGCGCTGCAACAGATACCGTGGTCGGTAATGATCTACGAGGGCCACGAGGGCGAGGACGAGGCGCGTTCGCGCGAGCTGCTCGCGGAATTGACGAGCCGCACCCGGAGTGTGGTAGTGGCGCTTTCCGTGTACCAGGACGGCGACAGTGATCCGCGCGTGGTCGCGCTGGTGGTACGCCGCGAGGGATAGGGTGGTCGCGAACCGCCCGCGTCGGTGATTCCCTGACGCCGATGCCGGACGCCGGTGCGCATTGATCACACCGTATATTCGGAATCCCCTCCGTCCACCCTCGTTCGCACTCCGCCTCGTACGATGATTACCACCGAGCCCGCTCGGGCCATCGACGTCACGACGCTCGGCAAGCGCTTCGGCCTCCGTTGGGTCCTGCGCGGAGTGTCGCTGGACGTCCGCCCCGGTGAAGTCGTGGGCCTGCTGGGACACAACGGCAGCGGAAAGAGTACGGTGCTTCGCATTCTCGCCACGCTGCTCAAGCCGAACGCCGGCACCGGCACCGTCGCCGGACACGATCTCGTGCGCGACGCGGGCGACGTCCGCTCGGCCGTCGGCTACCTGGCGCACACGCCCGGGCTCTACGAGGATCTCACGGCGCGCGAGAACCTCCTGTTCGCAGCCGACATGCTCGGCGTGGCGCACTCCGATGCCGATGCCAGCCTCGAGCGCGTGGGCCTCGCACATGTCGCGCGTGAGCGGGTTCGCGGGTTCTCCACCGGCATGCAGCGCCGGCTCGCGCTCGCGCGATTGATCCTGCGGCGGCCGCGCGTACTGCTATTGGATGAACCGTACAGCAACCTCGATACGGATGGCGTGGCGCTCATGAACTCCATCCTCGCCGAGCGCGTCGCGTCGAGCGGTGCAGCGCTGATCGCGCTCCACGAACTCGCACCGGCGAAGGCGGTACTCGATCGCACGCTCACCCTTCGCGACGGCCGTATCACGTGAGCTGGCGCGACGACTGGCGCCGCGTGCGCGCGATCGCGCGCAAGGACATGACCACCGAGCTGCGCGCCAAGGCGGGCTTCAATGGCGTCGTCTCACTCGGCGTGACCATCCTGGTCCTGCTCGGCATGGCCCTCGGCCCCGACGCCAGCGCGCTGCGCGACGCCGCGGTGGGCGCGGTGTGGCTCGCGGCCCTCTTCGCCGGAGTGCTCGCCTTCAATAGATCGTTCCAGGTGGAATTGGAGAGCGGCGCGCTGGAACCGCTGCTTCAGTATCCGGGGCCCCGATGGACGATCTTCGCCGGCAAGCTGCTCGGCAACCTGCTGTTCACCACGCTGATGCTCGCAGTCATCGTCGCCGTCGGCATCGTACTATTCGGGATACAGATTCCCTCCGGATGGCCGGCGCTCCTCGGAGTGCTGGCGCTCGGCATCATCGGGTTGGTCGTCATGGGGACGTTCTACGCCTCGATGGCGAGTCGCAGCCGGGCGCGCGAAGTGTTGCTTCCGCTGTTGTTGTTCCCCATGCTCGTACCCGTGCTCCTCGCGGCCACCACCGCCTCCAAGGCGATTCTCGGTGCCGACGTGATGCACGAAGCGGGCGCATGGATTCGCCTCCTGATCGCGTACGACATCGTCTTCCTCGTTGCCACATTTCTCGCCTTCGAGCACGTCATTGAAGCCTGACGCTCTCACCATCCCCGCCGCCGAGCGCGCGCTTGAATCGCGTGCCGTGCCGCGTACCCCGCTCTGGCCGGCATTCCTCACCATCGGCGTGCTCGTCGCCGCCCAGGCGTACGCGATTCTCACGTCGCCTGCGGACGCGGACATGGG
>JBKJMP010000541.1:0-5481 GCA_046596395.1 Gemmatimonadaceae bacterium | reverse complement strand
GGAGGGCGGCCACACGCTCATCTCGACGAATGGTGGCACGGAGGCTCGGTGGTCGTCGGACGGGACCCACGTGATCTACCGCGACACCAGCGGGTTCACATCGGCCGCCGTCAGTGTCACGAAGGACGGCGTGACGGTCACGGACCGCAAGCAGCTCTTCCCTGATGCCTTCCAGCGCAACGACATCAGCCGGCCCAACTACGACATCGCACCCGATGGCCGGTTCGTGGTAATCAGCGACAATTCTGCGGGGGCCGAGGTGATCGTGATCGTCAACTGGCTGAGTGATGTGAAGGCGAAGCTGCGCAGCCGATAAATGGTGGTGGGTGGGCAGAGGATCGCAGTCAGCGGCGCCGCAGCTTCGCCCGCACTTCGGCGATCCAGTTGAGAACGACGACGATCTGCCGACCGCTCGGCGGACGTGAGACGAGCATGCGTCCCGTGTGTGGATCGACGTCGTTGCGCGAGCCTTCGTACGACGCGAGCGTGTCGCGGCGGATCACGTCGAGCAAAGAGCCGGAGACGGCCATCGTCGCGGCGATGCGGCGGCCGCCGGCAGCACACGCCAGGCGCCTGCCATCGGACACCCAGAAGGGAATTATGCCTTCGCCAGCTGACACCTTGACTACGGAACCGGATCGGCGAAGTGGCCGCACGTAGATCTCCGTCGTTCCGCTTTCATCGGAGCCGTACGCAAGCCATTGGTCGTCCGGCGAGATCCGCGCCGAGGATTCGTTGAATCTCGTCGCGACGAGCGGCGTCGGAGTCGTTCCCGGCGAGGAAGATCGAGCAGCAGGATGTCGCCCTGCGTCACCGAATCCGCGGTCCAGAGGAGCAACTCTCTCGCCGACGGAGTGAGCTCGGCACGCCTTACCACCAGCCCCGCCGGAAAGCGTACCATTCGTGTCGCCCTGGCGCGTCGGCCATCCGGCGACAGATCGGCTAGTCCAGAGGCGCCGACGGAGATGGCTTCCGGCGCGTCGGCAACCGGCGTGCCATCCGGATCGAGAATCGTCAGTCGTGCTCCTTGGCTTCCCCGCACGTAGACGAGTAGCAACGAAGGGCGTGCGGTCGTACCTTGGGCCCACCCCACCCGCGGCAGCCGATGGACCTCCGCGAACAGCTCCAGACGTCCCTGGGCGACAGCTATTCCGTCGAGCGCGAGCTCGGCGGCGGGGGCATGTCACGCGTCTTCCTCGCCCGCGACAACAGGCTGCGACGGGACGTGGTCGTCAAGTTGCTTCGTCCCGAGCTCGTCAGCGTGGCCAGCATCGAGCGCTTCAAGCGGGAGATCGAGCTCCTCGCGGTGCTCCAGCATCCGCACATCGTGCCGCTGCTCTCGGCGGGCTCGATCGACGATATCCCGTACTACACGATGCCGTTCGTGCGCGGCCAATCGCTGCGCGCGCGGCTGAAGGACGCGCCCCTCCCGTCACTCAACGAGACACTCCATATCCTGCGGGACATCGCGGAAGCGCTCGCGCATGCCCACGCCGAAGGAGTGGTGCACCGGGACATCAAACCGGACAACGTCCTGCTTTCCGGTGGCGTCGCCGTGGTGACGGACTTCGGAGTTGCCAAAGCGATCGACGCCGCGGCTGATCGTGGCGAAGACAAGGCGCGCACTCTCACCTCCGTCGGTGTCGCTCCCGGCACACCAGCGTACATGAGTCCCGAGCAGGCAAGCGCAGACCCGAACATCGACTTGCGCGCCGATCTGTACTCCTTCGGCTGTGTCGCATACGAGCTGCTCACCGGTGTCAGACCGTTCGCCGGGCGCTCGCCGCAGGAGGCAATAGCCGCGCATGTGCTCGAGGCCCCGGAACCTCTCGCATCACGGTGCCCGGATCTTCCGGACGGTTTGACGCAACTCGTGATGCGGTGTCTGGAGAAACGTCCAGCTGCCCGTCCGCAGTCGGCTGCCGAGGTGCTGGCGGCATTGGACACGATCGCACCGCCGGCTACCGGCATGCGAGGGGCTACGTGGCGGCGGTTGAAGCGATCGCAAACAATCCTTATCCCTCTTGGCACGATATGTATCGCTGCCATGGCCATGGCCATTTGGGCGCGTCAACGGCGGCACGACCCTTACATCGTGCAAGCGACGCGCGTTGTAACAGCGCTGCCCGAGTTGGAAATGGATCCCGCGATTTCACCGGATGGAAAGCTGATTGCGTATGCGGCTGGTCGGCTCGGCAGGATGCGGATTTTCGTGCGCCAGCTGGACGGACGAACGACTGTTCCGCTTTCATCGGCCATCCCGGGAGACCACCACTGGCCGCAGTGGTCACCCGATGGGTCACGGATCCTCTTCGTCGCCAAGTCCGACCTCAGCGCGTACCTTGGTACCGCCTACGTGGTTCCATACGTCGGCGGCGTTCCGCAGCGCGCCATGGAAGGCGTCAGCGACCCTGTGATGACACCGGTATGGTCGCCCGACGGCAGGTGGATCGTGTACAGCAACGGCGTCGATCTCTTCGCGCACGACATGCAGGGCGGAACGCCGAGGCGGCTTGCGGCCGGGGGCGCCCTGCACTCGCCGTCCATCTCGCCGGATGGCCGGATCATATCGTACGTCAGCGGCAATCCGCAGAGTGCATGGGTACTCAACTCAGCCGCGAGCTCGATATGGACGATTCCATTCGCGGGCGGTACGCCCACGCGGCTAACGGACACGGTAAGTGCCAACTTGAGTCCCGCGTGGATGCCGGATGGACGGAGCATTCTGTTCGTCTCGGACGCCCAGGGTGAGCGGGACGTCTATCAGCAGGCACTGACAGGAGAGCGCATGGCGCGCGGAAAGGCGTCACGCTTGACCATAGGATCGGGTGCATTTTCGGTCAGCCCTTCCCGCACCGGCGATCGCGCGGTCTATGCCGTGGTGCGCGTGCGTTCCCGCGTGTGGAGAGCCCCGATTCACGCCGCTGGCACGACCCCGGCGGACGCCATTCGGCAAGTGACGAGCGAAGCGGAGAGCATCGAAGGGCTGGACATATCGCGCGACGGCATGTGGCTCGTGTACGATTCGAATCGCAGCGGCAATCAGGACATCTACAAGATGTCTCTTCCCGACGGCGCGCCGATTCAGCTCACGACTGATCCTGCTCCGGACTTCGTGCCGCAATGGTCGCCGGATGGTAGCGAGATCGCGTACTACGCGATGCGCACGGGGAATCGCGACGTGCGCGTCATGAGCGCGGATGGCCGAAACGACGTCGCGGTGACGGCAGATCCGTTGCAGAATTTCTATCCGACATGGTCGCCGACCGGCCACGCAATGGCGTTTCTATCCCAGGATCGGCACGACGGCTTCGTGGTGGTCGCGTCCCGCGCGGCAGATGGCACGTGGTCCGCGGGACGAAGGATGACCGACGGCGACTTTTCCCGGTCGAGCATCGGAACCGGCACCCGATGGTCTCCAGATGGCAAATGGATAGCGCATGGTCGCCAGCGCGATATCACCCTGATCGGAGCGACCGACGGTGTTGTGCGCACGTTGCCATGGAACCAGGAGTTGCGCGGACGGCTTCGGTGGGCGGCCTGGGGTCGTGATCCGGGAGTGGTGTACATCCACTCCTTTACTCCAGACGAGGGGTCTCGGTTCTGGGCGGTGCCAGTGTCCGGAGGTAGCCCGCGGCTTCTCCTTGCGCTCGGCCCCCAGGGCTCGACCAGGCGGCAGGAGTTCGCGACGGATGGTCGGTATCTCTATTTCACGTTGGCATCCGACGAAGCCGATATCTGGACAATGGACCTGAAGAGATAGCCCCCGGGCACTCACGCTGCCGGCATTTGCGCCTCGAAGCGGATGACCTGCGCGCCACGCCACAGCACCAGTTCTCCAAGCGCGGGAAGCTGATCGGTGCCTTCCGTAACTGTGAGGAAGTGGTTGCCACTCAGCTCCCCGTGCACGCAGGCGAATCGCGTCTCACCGTAGGGGAACAGGATCTCGGTCTCGCTGATGCCGCCCGGGTACAGAAGGATCTGCCCGGCCTCGGGTGCATGCAGTTGGTTTTCGGCCGCAACACCGGTGTCGAGATCACCGAGTGGAATCCAGCCGGACCGCCCGCTCCAGCGCGCCTGGATCAACTGGCTCTCGAACGGCAGCATCGCGAGAAACGCGGCGCACGTGGCTGGCGCTGACGCGCTTTCGAAACGCGCCGAGAATACGTGGTCGGCGACCGTGATGCGCACGAGGGTGTCAGCTGTCGTCATCGTGATGAAGGTAGACGAGGGTTTTCGCCGCGTGACCGAATACCTCTGAAGTTCCTGAGACCTCGGGAAGCCGCTCTATGGTTGCGATATGTAGGGGCGTTCGCCCGACGTATCGGGCTTTTCCCGACGATCGAGGTGCACTGGCCGACCTAGCTTCTCATCATAGCGACGATCACACCACCGCAGCACGTGTCGCGACATGTTGACCATCGCTCGTCATCCTGATGCGCCTGTCGTCGCGACATGGAGGCCCCATGTCCGTCCGCGCCTCTGACTTTGGAACCGCCCATGCCGGGGTTGCGCCCGACAACGACGTAGGGAGCGTCATCAGACGTGCGCGCCACCTCGGCCTCGCAGCCGCCGTGGGCTGCTCGCTCCTGATCGGTGCGTACGCGTCCACGCTTGTGCTCGGCATACGGAGCCTCGCCACACCCCTAAAACCCATCGGCGATCCGTTCTTCACGGTGCTCGAGATTCTCATCATCGCGATCGCGCCGATGATCGTGGTACTCATGGGTGCCATTCACGCCTGGGCACCGATGGAGGCGAAGGCAGGCAGCCTCCTGGCACTCGTGTTCGCCGGCTTGCTCGCCGTCGTCACGTGCAGCGTGCACTTCGTGATCCTCACCGTGGGGCGACATGCCGCCGCCGCCGGCATCATTGGACTGCCGTTCCTTCTCTCCTTTACGTGGCCGTCCGTTGCGTACGCGCTCGACATTCTCGCATGGGACGTGTTCTTCGCCGTCGCCGTCCTCTTCGCCGCGCCGACCTTCAGCGGGAGCGTCCTCGCGCGCTGGATCCGCGCATTGCTCGTCGCCAGCGGCGCGCTGGCGCTGGGCGGCTTGACCGGCATCGCAGGTGGAGACTTTCGGCTGCGCATGATCGGCGTGGTCGGCTACGCCGGTGTCTTTCCCGTTGCGACAGTACTCATTGCCATCCTGTTTCGTCGCGCTACACCACGGGAGAGTTGACCGTGCGGATCGCATTCGCCCTGCTGATCGCCGCTCACGACATCCTTCACCTGCCAGGTCCCGCGAAAGCCTTCGGCTTGGCCAGCGTGCCGCAACTACGGACCCCAATCTCCCCGGTTGGCGGAACGCTCTGGTTGGTCGCCGCGATCGTACTCATCGGTGCAGCGGTCGCCTTTGCACTTGGCGCGCACTGGTGGTGGGCACTGGGATTCTCAGGGGTGGTTCTCTCGCAGGTGATGATCGTGCAGTCGAGCGACGCGAAAGCCGGCACCATTGCGAACCTGGTGATCCTGGTTCC
>JBKJMP010000314.1:0-6099 GCA_046596395.1 Gemmatimonadaceae bacterium | reverse complement strand
TCATCGGCACCACGCGTCCGTGCAGCGCCGCCACGCGATCGACCTGCAGCCCGAGGCGATCGATGTTCGCCACGAGGTTCGCGACGAACGGCGCCGCTGGAGGCGTCGTCACGTTCGCCGCAGGCGGAGTGTAGGCGTCGGCCTCGATGAGAATGCGCTCCACCGGCAGGTACACCATCAGCATCGTGCTGGAGTGCGGACTCCCACGCACCTGATGCAGTTCCACTCGCCGCGTGCCATCACTGATCACTCGGCGCGCATCGACCCCTTCGACGCGTGCTGTCCGCCGCGTCTTCGACAGCGCATCCTCGACGATGAAGTGCCGCCGGCGCGCGAGGTCCTCGAAGAAGCGCCGGTTCCCGCTGTGCGTGATGAGCCGCAGCCCCTCCGACATCGCGGCGCGCACTCCACCGGCATGATCGAAGTGGTGATGGGTGTTGATCACCGCACGAACGGGCTTTCCGGGCCGCAACTCCCGCGCCTTTCCGATGACCGCGAGCGTCCGTGCCTCGCTCTGCGGCGACTCGACCAGCATGATGTGGTCGGCCATCTCGATAGCAATGCTGTGGTGCGACTGCCCGGCGAGATACCACACCCCTGGCGCGATCGCCTCGGTCGTCACGCTCGCCGTGAAGGTCGCGGGCGGGGTACCGCGCACGCTCGCGGGAGCGGTGATATCGCCCACGTCGGCGTTCACACGCACCGACGTGAACCGCAGGTCGGAGAGCGTATGGCGTCCGTTCAGGCGCCGAACGAGGCGGGTTGGCAACATCATCCCGTCAACGCTGCGCCAGTCCGAGAACTGGATCTCGGAGGTCACGTCGCCGAGCATCGGGTGGTACAGGATCTTGTCGATACGGGTTGGCAGCTTGGTGCGCGGATCGATGAAGATCGCAAACTTGTTCCCGCCGGCATTCATCCTCACGTGGCGCTGCCCATTCTGCCGCGCTTCCTCCGTTAGCTCCGCATCGCTGCCGAGCGCGATCTGGAGAAACGGAATCGGATGCTGAATCAATTCGTTCGCGCGATCAACGTCGGCAGTGCCCCCCGACCGAACGACGTTCCCATTCGCCGCGATGTCGAACGCGACGCCATCGAATCCGTCGCGAACGCGCTGCGGCGACATGTTCGCCGTGAAAAAGCGCGGTTCCCGCGTCAGCTCCTGACGCCACCGTTTGTTCGCGAAATCGTTCGAGCGCGCGTAGTGGGTTATCGCGAACTTCGGGAGCGGTGCGTCAGGCGTGAGGTTCTGCCCGAAGTTGTAACTCTCCCCCGTTCCCTCGACGACGAGCGTTCGCACCGCCATCACGCGCTCGAGCCCGCCCATCGCGCGCGCCGCCTCCTCGAGCAGTGGCCGCCCGGGCCGTTGGGCGCTGGCCGCGCTCGCCACGACGACGCACAGCCCTATCCCGAGCCCCAACCGGCGCACCATCATACGCTCGGCGCCCAGCCCGGCGCGTAGGTGCGAGACCAGTGCTTCATCGCGCCGGTATCCCCCACGATGAGGCCATCACGTGGACTCGTGATGAGCTTGCGCCCCGTGTAGTGCGCGATGTTGCCGAGGTGGCAGAGCAGGACGCTCTTCGCCGCGTCGTCGATCGGTGCGCGCAGCGGCTCACCTGTGCGGATCGCGCCCAGCAGGTTCTGCATGTGCACACTCGTCGCGGCGTCGTCGCCCGTAAGCTCGAGGCCGTCACCCTTCTTGGCCTCGATGTCCTGCTTCACGATGCGGTGACGGAGATCGTACTGCACCCATCCATCGCGATCCAGCACAATGGCGCCGCCCGTTCCATAGATCGCCGTACCGCGCCCCCGCTCGAATGTGCGAAGGCCGTTGCAGCTGTTCCCCTGCCAGATGATCTGCTTCCCGCCGGCGAACTCGAAGCTCACCTCCTGCGTATCCGGAAACTCCCAGTCGTCCTGGTAGTGGTACCGCCCGCCGATCGACGTCACGCTCGTCGGGTAGTCCACGCCAAGGGCGAGACGTGCGATGTCGATCTCGTGCGTGCCGTTGTTGCAGATCTCGCCCGTGCCCCACCGCTTGAACCAGTGCCAGTTGTAGTGCACCACGTTGTCGCGGAACGGCGTGCGGTCCGCCGGACCTTGCCACAACTCATAGTCGAGGTTCGAGGGAACCGGTGCCGACTTCCCCTTGCCAATGCCCGTGCGCGAGTTCGCATACCATGCGCGCACGAGATACGGCGTGCCGATCACTCCCTCGCGAATCATCCGCAATGCGTCGATCGTGCGGGGGGACGACCGCTGCTGCGAGCCCTGCTGCACATGCTTGCCGTACTTCTTCGCCGCCGCCACGAGGATCTCACCTTCACGCGGATTGTGCCCACACGGCTTCTCGAGGTAGACGTGCTTGCCTGCCTTCATCGCGAGGATCGCCATCGGCGCATGCCAGTGGTCTGGCGTCGCGATGGACACGACGTCCACGCTCGGATCGTCGAGCGCTCGCCGGAAATCCACGATGCTCCGGCACGCCCGCTCCTGCCGCTTCGACATCCCGTCGGCCACCTTCCCGAGCACCGTGCTGTCCACGTCGCACAGGTAGGCGACCTCGGAGTTCGGCAGTGCCGCGAAGTTGTGTGCGTGCACCACCCCGCGCCCGTTCAAGCCCAGCACGGCGACAACGACCTTCTCGTTCGCCGAGCGACGCACCGGCGCCGCCGACGCGGGTAGGCCATTCGCGATCGCGAGCCCGAGTCCCGTCGCGCCTGCGCGCAGGAGGAAGTCCCGCCGGTCCACGTTCCCCGCGTCGTCGTTCATGGCGTGAACTCCCTGATCTTGAGGTTGCGGAAGAACGTCGCGTCGCCGTGATCCTGGAGCACGATGTGCCCCGTGCGCCGGTCGGCGAACCCGGCGATCGCGCGATACTTGCTCGCCGCCAGCAGCGAATCCATCCGCGGCGTACCGAGCTCGAACGACACTACGCGGACGTCGTTCACCCAATGCTCGCCACGCCGGCCACGGAAGACGATTCGCGCCGAGTTCCATATACCTACGGGCCTCATCAAGCGATCCGCCCCGGAGGGAATCATGTCGTACAACGATGCCGAACGGTGCGACGGAATCTTGTTGTCCTCGTGCAGCGAGTCGTCGAGCACCTGGTACTCGAAGCCGAGCGCCGCGTGGTTTGCCGACTTGCGCGACATCGCCTCGGACACGTTGTACTTCACGCCGCTGTTCGCGCCCGGCGTCACCTTCCAGTCGAATCGCAGCTCGAAGTCCGCGAACGTGTCGTTGGTCATCAGGTCACCGCCGCTCGCCGGTTGCCCGTCGGGCATCTTCGCGACGTTGCCGCTGGCCACCTTCATGATGGCGCCGTCCACCACTTTCCAATGCGCCGTCGGGACGCTGTCGTAACCAAGCCCCCGCCATCCCTCCAGCGAGCGTCCATCGAAGAGCAGCTTCCACCCCTCGGCGCGTTCGGCAGCCGAGAGCCGATTGGGCGGCATTGTCGGCGACGATTGCGCAGCGGCGGGCGGAGTCAGGGCGGCGACGAGCGCCGCCGCGAGGAAGACGAGTTTACGGGCGCGGATCACGGGCATCTCCGGGTGGCCATCGAATGGCGAAACGTGTCCCCGAGCAGGCGGTGTGTCCAGCAGCCGCGCGGCGTAGACGTCAGCGCTTCGCGATGCGGCGCCGCCGGCGCCGCTTCGGCCTGGGGGGCAATTCACCCATGACGCGCTCCCACGCGAGCGCCGCACCCCGCCGCGCGATCACTTGCGTCACGGCAACGCCGACCGCGGCCAGCGCCGTCCAGAGGATGGCGCGCCCCCAGTCTACGTGGGGACCTGCCGGATCCTCCGGCGGATCCTCGTCCGACACCAGTTTCCACACGCCCGCAATTGCTCGCTCTGCCAAGGGCGCAGCGGCCGCGCTCGTTGCGGCGGCGAAGAGCAGCCATTGGTGGCGCTTGGTCATCTGCATGGAGGTCACGTCCGTTGAGTTGTCCGCCGTGTGGTGGCAACCGCCGTGCCGAACCCTCGTCCCATCGCGCGCCGCAGTTCATCGGCCTCGATCAACATCTCGGTGATCTCGTCCGCGTTCGTGGTTCCGTAGTTCGCATGACAGTTGTTGCAGACCACGTGGACGCCCTGCGTCTGCTGCGCGATGTCGGGAATGTGCATCGTCCACGCCGCGAGCTGATCGCGATCGTACAGGTAGCGATACCGCTCCGTGGCGGGATCATTGTGCGCCTCCCAGGTGGCCTCGCGCCGGCCATGCAGGCGGATCACCGCAAGCCGCGGCGAGGTCACCGCCACGGTGGCTGGCATGCTGCTCTCCGTTCCCGGCGGCGCATCGACCATCACGTACGCGAGATCGAGATCACGCAGAAGCGCGAGTGTCCGGTCGGCGATCCGGCCTTCCATCCATGCACGGTTGCGAAACTCGACCGCGCCGATGTCGTCACCCAACCGCTCGCGCGCGCGACGCAACGTTGCCGCGCTGTCCGCCGACGGACGAAACCATCGCGGGAACTGCAAGAGCACCGCGCCGAGCTTTCCCGATGTCCGCAGCGGAGCAAGTGCGTCGAGAAAGCGATGCCACACGTCATTCACGAGCGTCTCCGGGAGGTCGCGCGAGTAGAGTCGCTCGGCTTGTCCGGCGCCACGTGGCAGTTCGCGGCGGAGCCAGTCCGGCAAATGGCGGACGGCCGCGCCGTGACCGGTCATCAGGGCGTGCGCCTTGATGTCGAAAGTGAAGTGATCCGGCGTGCGCGCCGCCCACGCGGCGACCGTTCCGCGCATGGGAAGCGCGTAATACGTCGAGTCTACTTCCACGAACGGAAATCGCGACGCATAGAACCGCAGGCGTTCCTCCGCCGATGTCGTACCGGCCGGGTAGAAGATGTCTCCGCGTGTGAGCGTAGGGTCCGTCCAGCTCGCAGCTCCGACAATGACCCGTGCCCCATCGATCTCGAGTCCCTCGGGCGCCCGCCCTGCGACGCGCATGGCGCGCGCCGCAGCAACGCGGGCGCCTGGATCGTGAGGCGAATTGGTCGCAACCGGATCCGCGACGCTTGTCGCCGCACGTAGTTCCTCCGGTAGCTCCTCCGCCGGGCCACCGCTCCGCGCGAGCATCTCCGCCACGCGGCGTGGCGCCTCTCGCGCCAGTGAACGCACGAGCCGCGCCTCCGGCAGGTCTATCCAGTACCGTTGCGGCATCTCCGCGCGCATCGTCTCGAGATTCAGTCGCGCGGGATTGAAGATGCTCGCGTAATATGTGCGCCACAGCTCCTCGAGCAGGTCGTCGCTCGGCGCGGCGGAGCGAGGAACCCCCGCCGTGTAACGCAGCGAGGTCCGGTCCCAGTGGACCGAGCTCTCCGGCGTGAGGATCGACCACGTCATCGCTGCAAAGCGCCGCGAGAAGAACGGTGCCACGCGTTCGACCACATGATGTGCCGGCTCGAACCACGCGACATAGCGCGTGCCGTCGGCGACGTCCGGATCGACTACGCCACGAAAGCGCACAAAAGCCTTCATCTTGTGCGCCGCACGGCTCACAGCGCGTTCCATGACGATCAGGCCGTGCACCTCTGGGTCGGTGGCCACCTCCATCAATCGCGGCTCGCCATGCGTGAGTCGCCACAGCACCCGGTAGAGTTGCCCCCACCGCCCGCTGTCGCGATGGCATGACACGGCAGAGGCGATGCGCATGAACTCGCGCGAGACGTGCATCGTCGCGGGCGTATCCGGACGCGCCGCTGGTGCGTCGAGCGCGAGCGCAAGCGATCCTCCGCCCGTGGACGCTTGCCAACACACACTGTCAGGGCACGCACCTTCGGAGGTCAACGTGCGTGCCGCGTCGCGCCAGCCGTCGAACGTCCCGTCGAAGAACGCGACCCTCACACGTCACCCGTCAGCGCCGAGCGCTGAAGCGCGAACAGGTCGAACTGCCCAGGAGGTGTGACGCGGCGCTGGAGGTCGAGTCCATCGAGCCCGAGGTGATGTGGTGTGTGATCGTCCACGATCACGAATGGGAGCGCGCGCGTGAGCGATACGCGGAGCCGAGCGAGGTCATCGAGCCGAATACGACGCCAGCGCCGCGCCGCGATGATCCGATCCACGCTTCGGACGCCGATGCCTG
>JBKJMP010000216.1:0-23782 GCA_046596395.1 Gemmatimonadaceae bacterium | reverse complement strand
CGCCGGCGCCGGCGGCGGCCTTGAAGGCGAGGATGCCGACGACGGCGTAGAGCAGCGCCTTGGCGGCGAAGCCGACGCGGGCCATGCGTTCGATCCAGGGGGCGGCGTCGGCGGCGGCGCCGTGGGCGGCGAGGGTTCGACGGGGGGTCATGGCCCGCGGGTATGGAAGGATCAGGCCACGACTGACGGCGTGCTCTCACGGCGTGCTTTGAGAGGGTGCTCTGAGGGCGCAACGGTAATGAGCACGCCGTTCAGTGCACGCTCTCAGAGCACGCCGTCACTCTACCCAGCGTACGTATACGCAAACCCCAACTTCTGCGCCCGCTGCACGACCACCACTCCCGCGGGTACGATCCGCGCCGCCGGAACGAGGTTCGCCGCCAGCTCCGCCTCGATCGCCTTCGAGTCGCCCGTCTTGCCCGCGAGCATCCCCGCGATGAACGTCGTCGCCGCACCACAAAGCGTGAACTGAACGCCGCGAGCCTTGAGCCCCGGAATCGACGCATCCTTGAACCCGAAGACTTCGTCGTGCAACGGCACGTTGCGCGCTGCGCGCATCTTGGTCATCGGATCGTCGAACTTCGCGAGCTCGGCCAGCGGCGGATACTTCGCCCACATCGCGTCGTTGTAGCCGAACGGCGTCGCGAAATGGCGGAACGACACGATGACGTTCATGTCGCTGTCCCGGGTTCCGAGCTTCTCCCCGCTGAGTGACAGCAGGTTGCGGGCGAACAGGATGCCGTCCGACGCGCCCGACGGGTTGACGCAGTCGAAGATGCACTTGTGCGGCGCCTTCATGGTGGCGAGCCACACCTCGAGCGCATCGGGGGGCAGGGTCATCGCGTCGGCTACCGAGGCGGACGCCGTGCCGGCGAACACCGAGGTGGCACCCACTGCGGCAGCGCCGGCCGCAACGCGTGACATGAAGGAACGGCGGGGGATCGACGAATCCGACATAGGAGCCTCCTGTGGGTAGGTGCAACGCCAACGGGGGCCGACGAACAGCCGGCCCAAACCCGGAACGCACGACGGGCTCATGAGTTCCCGGCACTCGCCCTCACTCGCGGGAACTCTTCCCGCGCTCCATCGTTCCGTCGTCATGGAAGCGCGCGATCGCGACGTCGAATTCGCGGCCGTGGCCCTGCCCCTTCTGGGCGCGGTCGCGCGCGTCGCGCGCGCGATCACCCATGACACGAGCGACGCGGAGGACTTGGTGCAGGAGACGTTTCTTCGCGCGTATCGCCACTGGCACACGTTCGTTCCGGGGAGCGACTGCCTTCGCTGGCTGGCCACTATCTGTCGCAACCAGCGCATCGACCAGGGGCGACGCGGCCGCTTGGAGACAGTCGTCGATGACCTCGAGCTCGAGTCGCTCGCGTCGGCCCGATTGCACCGCGCGGCGATGGAGGCTGGCGTGGGCGACATGTACGCGCGCCTCGACCTCGGTCCCGCAATCGGCCGCGCCATCGCCCAGCTCGAGCAGCCGTTTCGTGAAGTCGTGATGCTCAGCGACGTCGAAGGGCTCACATACGTCGAGATCGCCGCCTGCCTGGATGTCCCGATCGGCACCGTCCGATCCCGCCTGCATCGCGCGCGCCGGCAGCTTCAGGAGATGTTGATCGCGTACGCAGTAGACGCCGGCTACGCCCTGCGCCCTACGCAATCGACCGCGACATGACCCAGGGCTCCCCTTTGAATCGTTCCGAGTGCGAAACCATCGTGCGGCGCATGTGGCCGTACCTCGACGGCACCTTGCCGGACGGAGAACGCGAGCGCGTCGTCACCCATCTCGCCGAGTGCGCTACGTGTCAGTCGCATTTCGACTATGCGCAGGAGTTCCTTCGCGCAGTGGCAGTCACGCGTCGACCGACTGACGAAGGCCGGCTTCGAACGTTGGTCCTCGCCTGCCTCGCGGACGCTGGATTTCAGCAGGGCTGAGCGACGGTCAAGTCCGCGGGAGGGCGAATGCGACGATGCTCCCTCCTGAGGGCGCACCATTCTTTCCACCGCCGGCGGCGATCACGACGTACTGCCGCCCATCCACCATGTAGAGGGACGGCGTCGCATTCCCCGAGGCGGGGAGCGTGGTCTCCCACAGCAGCCGGCCGTTTCGCTTGTCGTATGCGCGGAACTTCCGGTCGTACGTCGTCGCTCCGATGAAGAGCAGCCCGTTCGCGGTCACGACCGGCCCGCCATAGTTGTCCGTCCCGGTATTCTTCAATCCTTTCGCCGCGAGCGCTGGATATTCGCCGAATGGGATCTTCCAGCGGATCTCCCCCTTGGCGAGGTCGATCGCGTTCAAGGTGCCCCAGGGCGGCTTGATCGCGGGATAGCCGTCAGGATCGAGAAAGATATTGTAGCCGTCGTTCCGATACGCCAGAAAATTCGGATTACTCGACGCGGTTTCCGCGACATCCTTACCGGTGACGAGGAAGTTGACGAGGTCGTTGATCGTTCCGCTGTCGAACGTCCCGCCGAAACCGGGCATGCGTCCCTGACCGTTGCGGATAACGGCGGCGAGCTCCTCGCGCGTCCGTCGCTGGCCGATATCCACCAGCGACGGAAATGTCGGCGGCGTTCCGCGGAGGTCCTCGCGATGGCAGCTCGCGCAGTTGTTCCTGTAAAGCGACTTGTCGCTGCGCGGCACCATCTTCAGCAGCCACGCCATCTCGTTCGAGTTGACGTACAGCAAGTTCGTCTCGGCATCATAGGCCGGACCGCCCCACTCGGCGCCTCCATCATAACCCGGATACACGATCGTGCCCTTGGTGCTCGGCGGCGCGAACAAGCCGCGCGACGTGTACTCGCGGAATGTCTTGAGCGCGTAGGCATGCGCCGCCGGCGTGCGCCTCGTGAGCATGTCTTCCGTGAGCGTCTGTCGCGCGAATGGCGTCGGCTTCACGGGAAGCGGCTGCGTGGCGCTGGCCCGCTCGCCTGGTATCGCGGACCCCGGTACACGACGATTGACGACTGGAAAGAGCGTCGCGCCCGTCCGCCGGTCGAAGAGCCAGACGTGGCCGGTCTTGGTGATCTGTGCGAGCGCCGCAATCTGCTTTCCACCACGTTTGATCGTGACCAGGCTCGGCGGCGACGGGAAGTCGAGGTCCCACAGGTCATGCCGGATGGCCTGGAAGTGCCAGACGCGCGTGCCGGTGCGCGCGTCCAGCGCGAGCACCGTGTTGGCGAAGAGATTGTCGCCCACGCGGTTCGCGCCATAGAAGTCGAATGACGCGGAGCCTGTGGCGCCGTACACCATGCCGAGCGCGTGATCCACGGTGAGGCCGGCCCATGCGTTGGCGCCGCCGGACACCTTGTACGCATCGGGCGACCAGGTATCGTGGCCGAACTCACCCGGCCGCGGAATCGTGTGGAACGTCCAGCGCAGCGCACCGGTGCGGACATCGTAGGCACGGATGTCGCCCGGCGACGAGGGCAGGCTCTCTGGCACGCTGCTGCCGACGATGTAGAGATCCTCGAAGATCACGCCTGGCGTGCTGGCGCTGACCGTGATGCTCTCGAACGGACGGTCGAAGGCCTTGCGAAGATCAACGCGCCCCGAGTCTCCAAAGGCGAGATTCGGCTTGCCCGTGTGCCGGTCGAGTGACCAGAGCCAGTTGCGGTGTGTGAAGAGGACGTGGTCGCCGTGCACGGTGACGCCGCGATGGCGGAAGCGCTGCGTCGACGGTTTCCCGAATGTGGGATCGAAGCTCCAGCGCTCCTTTCCCGTCGCGGCGTCGAGCGCGAACACACGCAGGCGCGGCGACGTTGCGTACAGGAGGCCGTCCACGACGATCGGGTTCGACTGCATCTCCGATCCGGGGAACTCGTCCTTCGTCTCGTAGGTCCAGGCGACCTGAAGCCTGTGCACATTCGCAGGAGTGATCTGCGAGAGCGTCGAGTAGCGGGTGTTGTCAGCGGTGCCGCCGTAAACGGGCCAGTTCGCCGTGCCGCCTTGGGCGGCGACGAGCGTCGGGACGCACAACGCAACCAGCAGCCTACTCCCGCGCACCAAGCTCCCGAGACGCGTTGGTACACGCGCAGCCGGTTCGCCGACAGTCTGTGAGGTCTGGTTCGACACTCCGGAAAGTCGCACTGGTCGAGGTGCCTGTCGAGTCCCACGCGGGACGTCCGCGCCCTTCGGTGTTCACATTCAGGCGTTCGCCGTTCGGCGTTCGCCATTCGGTTGTGCCCGCCCCCGTCCCGTTCCACATTCCCGGCATGTCTGTCTCACTCGCCGCAATCGAGTCCGCCCGCTCTCGCCTGGATGGCGTCGTCGTCCGCACCCCACTCGTCCGCCTCCCCTTCGACAGCGTTGCCGGCGAGATCTACCTCAAGCTCGAAAACCTCCAACCCATCGGCTCCTTCAAGCTGCGCGGCGCCGCGAACGCTATCGCCCTCGCCGGCGCCGACGCCATCCGCAACGGCGTCTACACCGCGAGCGCCGGCAACATGGCCCAAGGCGTCGCATGGTGTGCCCGGCAACTCGGCGTTCCCTGTAGCGTCGTCGTCCCCGAGCACGCGCCGCTCACAAAGCTCGAGGCAGTCGAGCGACTCGGCGCGAAGGTGATTCGCGTCCCCTTCGACGTCTGGTGGCAGACCCTCGTGGATCACGGCTATCCCGAAATGGACGGCTTCTTCATCCACCCGTTCGCGGACGACGCGGTCATGGCCGGCAACGGCACCATCGCGCTCGAGATCTTCGATGACCTCGCCGACGTCGACGTCATCCTCGCGCCCTTCGGCGGCGGCGGGCTCGCCTGCGGCATCGGCGCCGCCGCGAGCGCCGTGAGTCCGCGGACGCGTGTCTTCGGCGTCGAAGTCGACACCGCCGCTCCCCTCACCGCGTCGTTCGCCGCGAACAAGCCCGTGCGGATCGACCGACTACCAAGCTTCGTCGATGGCATGGGCGGAAGTTCGGTATTCGAGGAGATGTGGCCCCTCGCGCAATCGCTCCTCGCGGGCACCGTGGTGGTGACCGTCGCGCAAGTCGCCGCTGCGGTGAAGCTGCTCGTCGAGCGCTCGCGAATCGTTGCCGAGGGTGCCGGCGCGGCGCCGTTGGCCGCGGCACTGGGTGGAGCAGTCGAAGGGCGGCGCACCGTGTGCGTCGTGAGCGGCGGCAACATCGACGTGGACCTGCTCGTCACGATCCTCAACGGTAACGTCCCATGAGACTGACTCATCTCCTCCTCGCTCCCTTCGTCGCGGCCAGCGTCGGCGCCCAGCCCGCACGCCAGACCGAATCCGACGCCTACACCCGCTACGAGCTTCTCGCGCCCGGTTCGGCCAAGTTCAAGATCATCTATGAAGTGAGCGCGACGACTGCCGGCGCGACGCACTACTTCAACCCGATCCGAAAGGGGAGCATCGCGACCGACGAGAGCGTGTTCGACCGCGCGTCGGGCAAGCCACTGCCGTTCGAGGTCGTGGGCGCCGCGGTGGCGCGCGCTGGGGGGGTGCGTGTGAGCGACAGCACGCAGCAGTACATCCGCGTTACGCTCGCGCACCCGGTCGGGAAGGACGGCGCCGAGTCGCGCGTGCTCATCATCAAGACGTACGAGGATTCGCTCAGCTACTTCACGCGCGGCGACACTGTCGTGTTCACGCGCCCGCTTGGCATCAAGCGCAACTCGGTGTTCCTGCCGGCTGGTTATCAACTGGTGTCGACGACGTTTCCCGCGCAGGTGCTCCAGGAGGGCGACGGCCGCATCGGGATCAGCTTCTGGAATGCAACGCCATCGGAGGCTGCGGTGACGATGCGTGCCGTGCCTGCACGCGTAACGGCGGAACAGTCGGCCGTTGCATCGCGACTTGGCGAGCGTGCGCGGCAGAATCGCGAGATCGTGTACTTCCTCCAGCAGCCCGAGACGCACGCGTTCGACCTGTATCACGACTACACCGAATCGCGCGCGGGGACGAGCACCTACCTGAACGTCGTGCGTGCGGGGAGCACCGTCACCAATCCGCGCGCGATCAACCTCGACACGGGCGTGCCGCTCGCGCATGAGATCGTGAAGCGCGGCGACACCGTGACCGTGGTATTCAAGTTTCCCCCTGTCGCGCCGAGTACGTCGCTGCGGCTTCGCATGTTCGAGACCTACACGGACTCGGTGCGCTACAAGCTCATTGGCGACGAGCTCGTGTGGGACCGCGCGTTCGGCCGTCCGACGAATGCCGTGGTGCTGCCCGCTGGGTGGCTGCTCACGAACAGCGCGATGCCGGCGACGGTGAGCACACTTCCGGATGGACGCGTCCGTCTCGATTTCGTGAACCCGCGTCCCGACGAGGTCGCGACGCTGATCACGGCGCGCCGGAGGTAGTTCGTGCGATGCCGGCTGGCCTTCCTGCTCTCAGTCGTCGCGGCGCACGCGACGCAGGCGCAGGCAGTTCTCTCCGGCGTCGTGCGCGACAGCATCTATGCTGGAGCGAACGTCCCCGGTCCGTTCCAGCGGCCAAACGAGCTTGGCGGCGCTATCCTGATCTGGAGAAGATCGTGATCAGGCTGTGTGCATTCCTCGGCGCAACCATACTCGGCTATGCGGGCTGGTACCTCGGCGCACTCGTGGGGACGTTTACCGCGTTCGCGGTGAGCATGGTGGGCACTGGCTTCGGGATGTACTACGGCCGACGCATCGCGCATCACTACCTGGGCTAGCCTACATCACGATCCGCGGCTTGTTGGCCTGGATCACCACCCCGCTCACACCACCATCCGTGAGCAGCTTGTTGAACGCCGGCACGTCCTGCAGCTCGATGTCGTCGACCTGATTCCGTAGCGCCGCCCACAGCTTCTCCAACTCCGCAAACCGTTCGCGCGACGGCTGGTTCACGATGTGACTTCCCTCTACGTTACCGAGGAGGAAGGCATATTGCGCGTTGATGCCGTTGCGGTAGTTGATCACATCCTGGCCATTCGCCGCCTTCGTGGACAGCTGCGGTTCAAGGCCGTCCACCTTTCCCGTGATCTCCTTCCCCTTCCCCGCCACCGCGGCGGCGACGGGCGTCTCCTTGCTCCGATCGACGAAGCTCGACACCTGTGCTCTCACGTCGCGCAGGCGGATAAGCGATTCATGGATCTCGCCGACGCGCGCATTGATCGCGCGTGTGAGCGAATCGCGCGCCGCCACCTCCGCCGGCGTGGTGACGAGGCGCGGATCGTTCCGCAAATCGAAGGGCTGCGTCTGGACGTTCGTCCCCACGGTCAACCGCGCCTGATAGCGACCGGGCGCGACGAGATACCCGCCACTTGGCCCACCCCAGATGTTGACGTTGCCCGGGAGACGCGTGGGCGGATCGGCGCGCATGTCCCAGCTGAAGGCATTGAGCCCCGCGCGCGGCGCGGGCATCGTCATCACGGGGCCGGGCGGCCCGGCAGTAGCTGGAGCCGCAGCCACGGCACCGCGCGGATATGCACGCAGCACCTTCCCCGCTGCATCGAGAAATTCGAGTTTCACCACCTCGCTCGAGTCCGGCGCCTTTGCCAACAGGAACAGCACCGTCGCTCCCGGTGGCGGATTGCGTCCGGCCGTCGTGGTGGCCGGCGCAGCGGCGGCGCCGAGTATCGCTGGACGAGGCGCGAAGAGATGGACGTCGGCGCGCGCGACCTGGTCGTTCATTCCACGGAGCGGCGTGAGGTCGTCGAGCGCCCAGAACGAGCGGCCTTCCGTTGACGCATAGAGATCGCCGTGACGCACCGCGAGGTCGGTGATGGGCACGATCGGCAAGTTGCGCGAGAAGGGTTGCCAGCTCGCGCCCGCATCGAACGACACGTAGACGCCCGTCTCCGTGCCAGCGTACAGCAACCCGCGGCGCACGTCGTCCTCACGCACGACACGCACGGGCTCACCCTCGCGCAACCCGTTGGTGATCCGCGTCCAGCTCCGCCCGTAGTCTGTCGACTTGAATGCGTACGGCGTGTAATCGCCGCGACGGTCCATGCGATGCGCGAGATACACCGTTCCCGCGTCGTGCGGCGAGACCTCCACGTTATTCGAGAGCCCCACACCGAGTCCTGCGGGCGTCACGTTCGTCCACGTCGCGCCACCGTCGCGCGTGAGTTGCACGAGCCCATCGTCCGTCCCCACATAGATCGTTCGCGCATCATGCGGCGACTCGGCGATGTGCACGATGGTGCCGTACACTTCGCCGCCCGCTCCCTCGTTGGTGATTGGCGTGCCACCCGCGCCCTGCGTCGCCTTGTCGTTGCGCGTGAGGTCCGGCGAGATCGGCGCCCAGGTGCGGCCACGGTCGCTCGTCCTGAAGAGATGGTTGCCACCCTGGTACAACACGCTCGGGTTGTGCTGTGACACCACCGCCGGCGACGTCCAGTTGAATCGATACCGGATCTTGTCACTCGGCTCCGTCAGGTTGAGCGCTGGCCACACCATGATCGCGCGCGTGACCCCCGTCTCGGTGTCGAGCTCCTCGAAGATCCCCTGGTAGCATCCGCCGTACACGTAGCGCGGATTCCTGCGATCCACCCCGACGTTGGCGCTCTCGCAGCCTGGCCCATCCTGCCAGTCGCGCTCACCGATGCTGCCCGCATCGGAGCGGGTCTTGATGATGACCGACGAGTTGTCCTGCTGCCCGCTGTACAGCTTGTACGGGTAGACGTCGTCGACGATGACGTGATAGAACTGCGACGTCGGCTGGTTGGCCTGCGTGCTCCAGCTGCGTCCTGCGTCGAGCGAAACGGACACGCCCCCGTCGTTCGCGTTGATCATGTAGCGCGAATCCTTCGGGTTGATCCACAGGTGGTGGTTGTCACCGTGCGTGGCTGGCACCGTCGCCCACGTGCGCCCGCCGTCGATCGTCTTGAGCACCGGCGCGTTCATGATCCACGCGACGTCTGCATTCGCGGGATCTGCCGTGATCTTCA
The DNA here is from genome assembly GCA_046596395.1 of Gemmatimonadaceae bacterium. Classification (GTDB taxonomy): domain Bacteria; phylum Gemmatimonadota; class Gemmatimonadetes; order Gemmatimonadales; family Gemmatimonadaceae; genus AG11. Next base: position 14,907 of record JBKJMP010000216.1, on the reverse strand, counting down.
TGTAGTACCACGATCGGGTCTGGATCAGGCGGTCTTCACTCAGCAGCCGCCACGTCTTGCCCGCGTCGTCCGACCGGTAGAGTCCACCTTTCTCCGCTTCGACAATCGCGTAGACGCGATCAGGATTCGCCGGCGACACCGACACGCCGATCTTGCCCATCAACTTGGGCAGTCCCTCCGAGAGACGCGTCCAGGAGTCCCCACCGTCGGTGGATTTCCACAGTCCGCTGCCCGCACCGCCGCTGCGCACCTGCCAGGGCACGCGCTGGTGATCCCAGAATGACGCGTACAGGATGCGCGGATTGACGGGATCCATCGTCAGGTCGTTCGCGCCGCTCGTCGCGTTGACCCCCTTGAGCACGTGCGTCCAGTTCCTTCCGCCATCGGTCGACCGATAGATGCCGCGATCCGGCGTGCCCTTCCACCGGTCACCCTGTGCGGCCACGTACACGAGATCCGGGTTCGACGGATGCACGCGCACCGCCGCAACCTGCTTCGTGGTCTCGAGACCGATGCGTGTCCACGTCTTTCCGGCATCCGTGCTGCGGAACGCACCATTGCCATACGACGACGACTGCCCTCGAATTGGATGCTCCCCGGTACCGACGTAGATCACGTTGGGATCAGACTCCGCCACGGCGAGCGCGCCGATGGAGCCACTCATTCCTGCGCCCGCCGCACCGTCGGAGATGGGGCGCCAGGAGTGGCCCGCATTCTCCGATTTCCACACGCCGCCGCCCGTGTAGCCGGCATAGTAGACGTACGGTTGCGACGTCACTCCCGTCGCCGCAACGGCCCGCCCGCCTCGAAATGGCCCGATGTTGCGCCACTGCATGGCGCGAAAGAGCGTCGTGTCGTACGTGGGGCGCGCCTGCGCGTCGGCGAGGGCGGGCAGCAGCGCGAGCGCGGCAAGCAGGAGGGGACGTCGGGTCATGTAGAGAGTATCTGGTGGGAGGGACCACCAATACTCGCTCAGGCGAGCGTCAATACTCAAGCACGCAGGACGCTGGTCCTCCGGAACAGGGTTGCCATGAACATCGCGGCGCACGTTCGCCAGAGGTGCCGCGTAGTGCGCGCGGCGCCGGTGAGCCCCCCGCGCGCGATCATGCGTACGTCCAGCGCTGTCGCGAACAACGCCACCGTGCCCCACACGGTGAAGAACGTCGGACCGAATCCGTCGAGCAACGGGCTTGGGCCGGCCGCTGCAACGAACGCCATGCCGTATCCGGTGAGTGCGACCGTAAGACCGAGGAGCGTAGCGCCAATCTCGAATCGCCCAGCACCGCGGACGTGGTTTCCGCTAGGAGCGAATCGTCGTGGCAGGATCGATGCGCGCGGCTCGGCGGGTTGGAATCCAGCATGCACCGAGCCCGATGGCGGCGATCAGCAACGCAACAACGCCGAACGTGAGCGGGTCGTGTGGCGTCTCGCCGAACAGCGGGTCGCGAATGCTCCGCGCGGCGAAAAACGAGAGCGTGATGCCGAGCGCCAGGCCGATCGCCAGCAGCGTTCCGCCTTCCTTCAGGATCATCCGCTGTACCTGTGTGCCACTGGCGCCGAGGCTCATGCGGATGCCGAGTTCCGTTGTCCGCGCGCTGACCAAGAACGCGAGCACCCCAGCAATACCTACGGCGGCAATGATCATCGCGAGCACCCCAAACAGCGAGTTAAACGTCGCATTCAGCCGCCGCGGCGATACACTCTGGTCCTTGATCTCAGCGTTCGTCAGGACCTCCGTGAGCGGTGTCGTGGGTGAGATGCGCCGCACGATCCACGTTGCCGCCGGAACCAGCGCGGCGGCATTGCGGTCAGTGCGAACCACCAGGCCGCCGGGCATCGCGAACTCGTGCGCGATAGGCATGAACGCGACGGGAGCGGCGTTGGTCTCCAGCCCGCCGTCCTGTGTATTCCTCACCACGCCGACGATCGTGCGCCATCCGGTGTCCACCGGCACGAAGCGCAGGATGTCTCCCGTGAACGCGATGCGCTTGCCAATCGGGCTCCGTGCTGGAAAGAACTTCCTCGCGAATGCCTGGTTCACGATCGCCACGCGCTCGGCGCCCGGTCGGTCCGTCGAGCGGAACGCCCTTCCGTCGAGTAGCTGAATGCCGGACGCGCGGAAGTACTCGGGGCTCGCCGTGCGGTATTCCGTATATCGCGCCGCGTTGTCCCCTGCGAGCTGCGTGCCTTCCGGCTGCACCTCGAACGTCAAGCCTGTTCGCCGAAGCGGCATGGTGGAGCCGAGTCCCACCTCGACCACGCCGGGTAGCGCCCGGATCTCGCGACGCATGCGAGCGTAGAGAACCTTGTTCGCGGAGTCGCCCGCATCACCGATCACCGACGGATTCAGCAGCGGCACCGGCATCGTCAGCACCTCCGAAGCTGTAAGGCCGGTGTGCACGCGCGACAGCCGGATCATGGACTGGGCCAGCAGCCCCGCGCCAACCAGCAGCACGAACGACACCGCGATCTGCGCAACCACGAGTGCGCGTTGGAGACGATGTGTGCTCGCGCTGCCCGTCATGCGGGGACCGCCGAGCGAGATCCACGATGCGAGCGAGCCTTCACGCGGTAGCGTGGCCACGACAGAGAGCATCACCGCTACCGCCACCGACAGCGCGAGCGTGAACCCAGCACCGACGGGTCAACCCTGATCTCGTTCGCGCGCGGCGAATATTGCTCGACGAGTGACGTGAGCAGACGAACGCTTCCGATCGCGATGACGACACCGAGTGCGGCAGCGATGGTGGTGAGCACGAGGTTCTCGACGAGCAGCAGCCGGCGCATCCGTTGCGAACTGGCGCCGAGCGCTGCGCGCATCACGAGCTCGTGCTCCCGTCGCACCCCACGCATGAGCGTCAGGTTCGTGACGCTCGCGGCGGAGATGATCATCACGAGCGCCGCGGCTCCCGCGAGCAGCCAGAGGGTGCGCTGTGCGCGCTCGCCCATCACGTCCCTGAACGGGATCACGGCGACGCGATACTTCCCGCCGGGATCGAACGTACTCGCGTGTGCCGTCTGAATGCGCGTGAACCGCTCGCACGTCGGCCTGGACCTGCTCCACGCTCGCACCAGGGGCCAGTCGCGCCACGACGTCAGTCATTCGGTGCGAGATGCTCGAGCCACGGCACGCCGCGCTGTTCACGCACCGCCTCGGCCGCGATGGTGAGCCCACCGGAGGCAACGAGTGCCTTCCTCCGCGCCACCTCGGGCGACATCCCGCGGCGGATGTACTCGGCCGGCTCCATCTCGAGGTGTGACAGGAGCTCAGCGCGGAGGTCGTCGTCTGCTCCGTGCCTCGTGAACATCCCCGCAATGCGCGCCATCGCGGCACGCACGTGTCGCATCAGGCCTCGCGCGGCGGCGGGAGGAAAGCAGCCATGAGGTCCGCCGTTCGACTCCACTCGCGGGCTTCACGTGCAAGCTGCTCTCGCCCCGCGGGCGTGAGCGCGTAAAACTTCGCGCGACGATTGTTCTCGGACTGCCCCCACTCTGCCGTGACGAACCCTTCCTGCGCGAGCTTCACCAGGGCGGGGTAGAGCGTGCCGTAGTTGAGTACGAGGCGGTTGCCGCTCGTCTCCTCGATCCGCCGGGCCACGCCATAGCCATGCAACGGGCCGAGGAGGTCGAGGGTCTTGAGGATCATGAGGGCAAGGGTGCCCTGTTTGACGTCGAGCTTCTCGGCCATCGCGTTGTCCCTATTGGGTTCCAATATGACGATAGTATTGGTTGATGGAGGATGCAATGCGCGCGGGCGGCCTGCAGTGTGATGCGCCACGGGAGGCGGATGGCGGACATCGTAACTAAGTTCTGCCGTCCTGTTCCCTGTTCCCTGTTCCCTGTTCCCTGTTCCCCCCAATGATCTCTCCGCAACCAACCACGTTGGAAGGTCACGGCGTCCGCCTCGAGCCCCTCACCACCAATCACGCGCCCGGCCTCGCTGCCGCGGCCGCCGACGGAAAGTTATGGGAGCTGTGGTTCACGTCCGTGCCCGAGCCAGGCGCCGAGTCGGCCTATATCGCCGACGCGCTCGCCGGCCAGATGGCGGGACACATGCTGCCGTGGGTCGTTCGCGACCTCGGCACCGACAGCATCGTCGGTACCACGCGCTATCACGACATTCTCCCCGCCATCGATCGCGTGGAGATCGGCTATACCTGGTACGGCGCCAACTGGCAGCGCAGCCACGTCAACTCGGCGTGCAAGCTCCTGCTGCTTGCGCATGCCTTCGACACGCTGGGCTGCAAGGTTGTCGGGCTGCGAACGGACAACTTCAACTTCCGGTCGCAGCGCGCCATTGAGGCACTCGGCGCCAAGCGCGACGGCATCATTCGGCACCAGCACATGCGCCGCGACGGATCAGTGCGCGACACGGTGATGTACAGTATCCTCGAGTGCGAATGGCCAGCGGTAAAGACCAACCTCGCGAACCGCCTGTTTCGGGCGAACGCGCGCGAGGCCCGCGACGGTCACTAGGGCGCCGTTTCAGCGCGCGCTTTCAGAGCACGTATAACTGGCGAACGAGACACGGAATGCTCCGAAGGGAATGTTGCTAACGCTTGAGCCGTATTCCACGGCGTGCAAGGCCCCGTTCCACGCGTGACGCCCATCTTCCGCGTGGTGCTGCACAATCCTCATGCAGGCCTGACATGGCGATCGGCCCGGGCGCGTCGCGCGCTCGATGCCTTACGCGCGATGCCGGGCACGCTGCTCGTTCCAACGCAGCGCGGCGCGATCACGGCCCAGACACGTGCGTTGCTCACGCCGGACGTAACGTCTGTATTCGCCGTCGGTGGCGACGGCACGGTGTCCGACGTCGCCGCAGCGCTTCAGGGAACGAGCGTCGCACTCGGCATCATCCCCAGCGGCTCCACCGATACGCTCGCGTACGAGTTCGGTATTCCGCGGCATCCGTTGCGTGCGGTGGAGGCGCTCACGTCGCCATCGGTGCGGACGCGATCGCTCCATACGTGGACGGTCGGCGACGATCGCCATCTCGTGCTCGGCGTCGGCGTCGGGTGGGACGCGCGACTGATGCACCACACCCCTGATGCGCTCAAGCGCTCCCTCGGCTACTTCGCCTTCACGCCCATCGGGGCGTGGCTCGGCCTGACGTACGAGTTTCCCGAGCTGACCATCGCGGGCGAGGACGCGGATGGACGTCGCATTCGCGTCGCGGGTACGAACGTGCTCGTCGCGAACGTGCGGCACTGGGCCGGACCGCGGGCAGTCTTTCCCGACGCCGAATCGGGGAGTCCCCTGCTCGACGTGATCGTGCTCGAGAATCGTTCGCGCCGGGAGCTCGTCCTCTTCTGGCTGAACATGATGCTGCCGGGTGGCCGGCCACTTGCCGCGGGGGGAGTGCGAACCATGAAGCTGCGACGACTCCGCGTCGTATCGGCGAAGGCGGTCGAAGTGCACGTCAACGGCGATCCGGCGGCATTTACGCCGGTGTCCATCGAGCCGAGCGGTAGCGTGGCGGTGCTCGTGCCCTGAGGAGGGAGGCGGATTCGCCGGAGTCCGGTGATATTCCGTGACCCGACACTCATCACCATCGCCAGGAGACGTTTCGCTTCATGGCTTCCAGTCTGCTCGCCCTGCTCGACGACATCACCACCATCATGGATGACGTCGCAGTGCTCACGAAGGTGGCCGCGGGCAAGACGGCCGGCGTCATGGGCGATGACTTGGCCCTCAACGCCGAGCAGGTGTCGGGGGTAAAGGTCGATCGCGAGCTGCCGGTGGTGTGGGCCGTCGCGAAGGGCTCGTTCATCAACAAGCTCATTCTCGTGCCGGCCGCGCTGCTCATCAGCGCATTCGTCCCGGCGCTGATCATGCCGCTGATGATGATCGGCGGCTTGTTCCTCTGCTACGAGGGCTTCGAGAAGGTCGTCCACAAGCTGGTGCACAACAAGGCCGAGGACGACGCGCACCACGCCGAGCACCTCAAGGCCATCTCCGACCCGGCGGCAGACGTCGTCGCCGTCGAGAAGGGGAAGATCAAGGGCGCCATCCGCACCGATTTCGTACTCTCGGCCGAGATCATCGTGATCACGCTCGGGACGATGAGCACGGTGCCAATCACGCAGCAGATCCTCGCGCTGAGCCTCGTTGCGATCGGCGCGACGGTGCTCGTGTACGGGCTCGTCGCCGGTATCGTGAAGCTCGACGACTTGGGAACGGCACTCCATAAGCGCCCCGATGCGGTTCCACGGAAGCTCGGTGTAGGCATCCTGCGCGGCGCACCGATGCTGATGAAGGCCCTATCCATTCTCGGCACCGCGGCGATGTTCACGGTCGGCGGCGGCATCCTCGTGCATGGCTTTCATGCGCTGGATCCTTTCCGCAGCGGCCTCGGGACCATCCCTGGCACCCTGTTCGACGCCGTCTTCGGCATCGTGGCTGGTGGACTGACGCTGGGAATTGTGTTACTAGGCAAGCGGGTCTTCAAACGGGGGTAGCCCATTGGAGTTCGACCTCGCCCACGCAACCGCGGTGCTGGAGCGGACGCCCGCAACGTTGCGTGCGATGTTGTCCGGGTTGCCTGTCGAATGGACTGACGCCACCGAGGGCGGCGAGACGTGGAGTCCGTACGTCGTCGTCGGGCACCTGATCCATGGCGAGCGCACCGACTGGGTGGTGCGCGCCGAGATCATCCTCGCGCAGGGCGACGATCGCCGGTTTGCGCCATATGACCGGTTCGCGCAGTTCGAGGAGAGCCAGGGGTGGTCGCTCGCGGATCTTCTCGATGAGTTCGCGCGGCTGCGCGAGAGCAATCTCGAGACGATGCGCTCCTGGGGCCTGACCGACGCGAAGCTTGCGCTCGAGGGGGTGCATCCCGAGTTCGGTGCGGTCACGTTGCGGCAACTGCTTGCAACGTGGGCCGCACATGATCTCGGTCACATCGCGCAGGTCGCGCGCGTGATGGCGAAGCAGTACCGCGACGAGGTCGGTCCGTGGCGCGCGTACCTCTCCATCATGAACCGGTGACCGCCGAGACGCGCACGGGGCTCGCGCCGTGGGTGGTGGCGGAGCTACCCGTGGCGCCGTCGCCGCGCGGCTTCGGTTGGCTCGCGGTCGTCGGGCCTGGCGTCATCGTGCTCGGCCTCTCGATCGGCAGCGGCGAGTTCCTGCTCGGCCCCGCGGTATTCGTGCGGTACGGGCTCACGCTGCTCTGGGTGACTGCGCTCGCGGTTTTCTTCCAGACGATCTTCAACACGGAGTTGATGCGCTACACCGTGGCCACCGGTGAGCCCGTGTTCACGGGATTCATGCGCACGGCGCCGTCGTCGAAGTTCTGGGCGTGGGTGTACGTGATCCTGTATTTCCTCCAGACGGGATGGCCGGGCTGGGCCGCAACCGGTGCAGGCGCGTTGTTCTTTCTCGGTGCCGGCCGGCTCGCCGGACCGGCCGATGCGAACGTCCTCTATGTCATCGGCGTGGCGTCGTTCTTTGTCTGCGTTGCGGTGTTGCTGGTTGGTAAGCGCATCGAGCGCACGCTGGAGCTGCTCAATTGGGTGATGGTGACGTGCATTCTTGGCGCGTTCCTCATTCTCGCGGTGATGTTCGTTCCCGCGTCAACGTGGCTCGCGGCAGTCGCCGGGTTCGGTGGCTACGACATCGTGCGCGGACGCTTCGATCTCATGCCGGCAGGGATGGATTACTTCCTGCTCGCGGGGCTCGTGGCGTATTCCGGTTGCGGCGGCGCGAACAACATCACGCTTGCCAACTGGGCGCGCGACAAGGGCTACGGCATGGGGCAGCGTGCGGGTTACATCCCCGCGGCGGTTGGCGGAACAAAGGTGAACCTCGCACATACGGGCTTCATCTTCGAGCCGAACGACGAGTCGATGCGCCGGTGGCATGGCTGGTGGCGCATCGTGCGCGCCGACCAATGGGGCGTGTTCTTCGTCGGCGCGCTGCTTGGCATGATGCTCCCCGCGCTGCTGTACGTGACGTTCCTGCCCGGCGGGAGCGACGTCCGTGGGCTCGGCATCGCGGCAGCGCTCGCGGAGAGCATCGGTGCGCAACATGGCGCGGTGCTCGCGCTGGTCGTGGGATTTCTTGCCGCATGGCTGCTGATCAAGACGCAACTCGACATCCTCGAGGCCATGACGCGCGCGATCACGGACATGCTCTGGACGGGAAGTCCGCGTGTGCGCCGCTGGCGTGGTGGCGACGTCCGCGCCGTGTACTACGCGGTGATGGCGATCATCGTCGTCTGGGGTGTATTTGCGCTACGGCTCGCGCAGCCGATCGTGTTGATCCAGATCGGCGCCAACGTGGCGGCGTTCGTGTTCGTGATCTCGGCGCCGCATCTCCTGTACCTCAACACCACGTTGCTGCCGCCGGCGCTGCGGCCGCCGCTGTGGCGGCGTGTGATGTTGGTGGCGATGACGATCTTCTATGCGGTGTTCCTTGGACTGTCGATACGCGCCATTGGGTAGGGAAGGGCTGGGGTGGAGGGTGAGGGGTCTTGAGTTTGGGGTTCGCTAGCAGGGTTTGGAGTTGGGCGTCAGGAGTTCGCTAGTCTAGTTCCCATCCTGAAACTCTTGTAGAGCGTTTTCGGCGGATGGAATGAGTGACGCATCCGGTGATGGTGGCCTCGCAGCACTGATGTATGTTGGCGTTGTCGAGACGTCCACACACCATCAGGAGAAGGCACCGCCGGATGCGTCACCCGTCATTACAGCTCCCACTCGTCGCGCCCTGCATCGCGCACCCGCACGCTGTGGAATTACACGCGATGAGCGCGGTGCTCGATGAACAACCTGCGCTAAGCGCGCGCGTTCAGCAAGCCCTCGACGCGGGGTGTCCTGCCAACGCGCACACGGGGCGCCCGGGCCTGACCGGCGAGCAAACGCTCCGGTTGCTGCTGGTCCGGCAGCTGACGGGGTGGACCTACGCCGAGTTGGCGTTTCACCTCGCCGACTCGCTGACGTATCGCGCGTTCTGCCGTATCAGTGCGCTCGTGACGCCCCCCTCGAAATCGGCGCTGGCCGCGACGATGCGGCGGGTGTCCGCGGCGACGTTGGCCGCGCTGAATGACGCGCTCGTGACCAGTCCGGCCGGACGCGCCGTGGAGCCGGGGCGGACCGTGCGCATGGATGCGACCGTGGTGCCCGTGTCCATGCATCCCCCGACGGATTCGAATCTCCTGCTCGATAGCGTGCGCGTGCTGGACCGGCTCCTCCAGCAAGCGGAGGGCGCCGCGGGGGTTACGGCGTATCACCGCCATGGCAAGCGGGCGAAACGCCGCGCGCTGGAAATTGCGCACCTGGCCCCGCAGCAGACGACCCAGCGCCGCGCCGCGTATCGCGACCTCCTGCAGCTCACGGACACCACGGCGACCTATGCGACCTGCGCGCTGGCGCATCTGGAGTGCCTCCCGGCCACGCCCGCGCGTGATCGCGTGCGCACGCAGCTCGAGATGTTCCTGCCCCGGGTGGCCCACGTCATCGACCAGGCCACGCGGCGCGTGGTGCACGACGAGGCCGTCCCGGCCGACGAGAAGCTGGTCTCGCTCTTCGAGGCGCACGCCGATGTGATTCGCAAGGATCGGCGCGACACGTACTACGGCCACAAAGTCTTCCTGACGACCGGCGCCTCGGGGCTCATTCTCGATTGCGCGATCCCGAAAGGCAATCCCGCTGACAGCACGTGGACCGTCCCGCTCGTGCGCCGCCAGCGAGCGCTCTTCGGAACGGCGCCGCGCCAAGTCACGTTCGACGGGGCGTTCGCGTCGAAGGACAACCTCACCGACTGTAAAGCGCTTGGGGTCGCGGATGTGTGCTTCGCGAAACGCCGTGGCATCGCCGTGCTCGCCATGGTGCGGAGCCAGTGGGTCTATGACAAACTCCGCCGCTTCCGTGCCGGGATCGAGGCCGGGATTTCCCTCTTGAAACGCGTCTTCGGGCTGGCGCGCTGCGTGTGGAAAGGCGCGGCCGGCTTTCACGCGTACGTGCGGACGGCGATCCTCGCCGCGAATCTCCTCACCCTCGCGCGCGCCCGCCTCGTCTAAACCCGATTGGTGGGGGCGTTCCATCGCGCGCGGTCCTCGCGCGACCCGTGCCGTCGCACCGATCGTCGCGCGGACCGCCCCCGAGCCCGCTCCTCGTCGACCACACAGCGCCCCTCGCTACCGGGCTGCCCTTCAACCATTTTCGAGGGCGGAGAATCGCACTGGCGATTCTAAAAGGGCAGTTTCAGGATGGGAACTAGTCTAGCTCCTGACCCCAAACTCCAGACTCCAAACCCGGCTGGCAAACCCCCAACTCTCCACCCCTGACTCTCCACCCCAAACCCGGCCTTCTGCAGGCTTTTCTGGTTTCTAGGGAACTGGCCGCCGAAACGCCCGCCTCGCCTGCCCACATCTCGGCCACGCACGCACTTGTCCCGGCGCGAACGGCGGCAGCACCGACATCTCCCGCGACGTCCGCTCCGTATCCTCCGACGCCGCGTACGCCATCATCGCCGCGAGCGTCGCGTTCTGCTTCAGGTCGTCGAACACAATCTTGTCGTACGTGTCCCGGTTCGTGTGCCACGTGTACTGCCGGTACTCCGCGTAGCTCGCCTGCAACCGGAACGCCGGCGCTGGACGGCAGACGAACGACGTATGATCGCTGCCGGAGTTCGCCTGGTTGCCAGGTACCGAGATGCGCAGGCTGTCCGAAATCTCGTTCGGCAGCATCGACGCCCAACGCGCCAGATTCCCGCCCGCCTTCGAGAAGCCCTGCCCCTCGATCAACTCTGCGCGCCAGGTGCCGTTGTCCTGGTTGAAGACGGTCTGCAGCCCCGCGATGATGTCCGGATGATCCTCGCCGAACGCGAGTGAGCCGATCGTGCCCTGCTCCTCACCCCCCCAGTGTCCCACCAGGATGGTGCGCTTCGGGTTCGGATACGCCGTCTTCAGGATGCGCATCGCCTCGAGCATCATGATCGTGCCCGTTCCATTGTCCGTCGCACCTGTGGCGCTGTGCCAGCTGTCGAGGTGCGCGGAGAGCAGCACGTACTCGTTCGGCAGCTGCGTCCCCTTGATCTCCGCGACGATGTTGAACATCGGCACCTCGGCCGGCGTCGCCTGCGTTTCTGACGTGAAGCGAATCCGCGGGCCCTGCCCATTGCTCGCGAGCCGGTGCAGCAGCCCGTAGTCCTCGCATGACACATCCACACTCGGCACACGCTCGGTGACCGTGCCGAAGATCTTGTTGACGCCCCATCCGTTCGACCACAGCGACGTCAGCACACCGGCGACGCCCGCCGAATCCAGACGCGCATACACGAGCGCATTGCCCTGCTGCGGCGTGGCCGCAGGAGCGAGTCCGCGAAACCGCTTCGCGTGCAGTTGCTGCACTTCTGTGCGACGTGCGGTCAGGCGCTGGACGGTTGCCGCACGCGCATTGCGCTCGAGCTCCTGCGGCGCACGACACATCGTCTCCGGCGCAGATGCCAGCACGAACTTCCCGCGCACACTGCGCAGCCACGCCTGCGCCGCTGCTTCGTCGGCAAGGTCGGGGATCACGACGACGTCGGCTTCGACGGGCCGCCCGTTGGTACCCGTCGTCCAGGCGAGGAGCTTCACGTCGAGCGACTGCACGCGCGGCGCGATCAGCGTCATGCTCGCGGGCCCGGCGCGCCAGCCTCGCCACGTACCATATGCCTCACGTCGTGCCGTGATGCCCCAATCCTTATAAGTGCGCTCGAGCCATTCACCGGCACTGTTGAATCCCACCGTCCCCGAGAGCCGCGGGCCGATGGAGTCCATCAACACCTGCGCTAAGCGCTCGGTCTGCGACTGCTCCATACCGAGCTGCCACATCCGCTTGATCACGGTGTCGGCCGAGCGGAAGGTCTGGGCGCCTGCTGCGGCAGGTAGGGCGACCAACAGGGCAATGAGTAGGCGACGGCTGCGGATGCGCATGTGATTCCTGGTTTTTTCGGACGGTGACGGGAGCGGCAGATGGGAAAGAAACCGCCACGGTCGGCGGAGAGGAATAGCGCTCCGGCGGGTGATGCGGAGGCGGTGAACATTAGAGTAGTTTAGAACGTGAGTCGCCCTCTGTCCCCCCTCCTGCGACCTCTGTCGCTAGTGCTGCTCTCCGGTTCACTGGGGGGGCAGGCGGTGCGTGCCCAGGCCTCCAGCGATCTTCGGGACGACGTGCGCGCGATCGCACGTGGCATCGAGGGCGGTCGCGCCGACGATATCCGGCGCGCGCGCCGAGGCGCCGGGGCCGTTGGCGTCCTCGAGTCAGCCACCATCGACCGCCTCACGTTCAAGGCGGCGGACTCCGAGCGCGGCTACCGCTCCCTCGTTGGGCACGCGTCGCCAGCCATCCGCGCCCACGCGGCTGCTGGACTCGGCGCGCTCTTCTCCCAGTCTGCGCGGTATGGCGACGCCGTCGTCTGGTTCGACTCCGCACAGAAGCACTTCATCGCCCTCGGCGACAGCGCCGGACGGGCGGAGTCGTACCTCGGCCAGGGCGTGGCGGTGCTGCGTACGAGCGGTGTGCCGGCGAGTCGCGCGTTGCTCGCGCAGGTGCGCGCACTTGCGCCCGCGAACGACGAATGGATCCGGGCGCACCTCGCGTGCACGGACCTCGCGGTGCGCGTTCGTGCTGCGGATTCCGTGAAGCTCGCGGAGTTCAACGAACCGCGACGAACTGCACGACTCGCGTCGGTCCGCGCCGAAGCTGCCTGCCTGCTCGCGAAAATCGAGCTCCTGGAGGGGCGCGGTGAGGTCGCTGGTGCGCTGGCGTCGCTCGACACCCTCGCCCGCATCCAGCAGGCGGGCATGCACCTCAATGGGCTGTCCGCCACGCGTCAGTGGCAGGGCTGGATTCATTACACGAATGGGAGCTATCTGCGTGCACGCGCTGCACTGGAGGAGGCCGTCCGCATTGGCGACTCCAGCGGCACGCTGACGTCGGCCGGCTGGGCGAACAACGCACTCGCCGACCTGGCGCAGCGCGTAGGCTCGTGGGCCGACGGTGCGCGCTATGCGCGTCGTGCCGAGCAGGCGTTTGCGCGTGCGTTCGACCAGCCGGGAATGATCACGGCACGGCTGGTCTCGGGAAACGTGGCGCTGGCCGCCGGCGATCTCGAGCGCGCGTCGCTCACGCTCGCGAGCATCCAGCGAGAGGTGCTTCAGGTTTTTCCGCGAAGCGCGGTCGAGGTGCTGACGGCGCGCAGCGACATCGCGCGCCGGTCGCACGACCTCGCGCGAGCACGCGTGCTGCTCGACTCGGCCGACCTGTTCGCGAGACGGTATGCCCAGTTGGGATGGAACAACGAGCTCACCTATCGTCGCGCAATGATGGCGCTCGCCGAGGGGCGCCTTGCGGATGCTGATCGCGGGTTGGCGGAAATACTGACTCGCCTGACCGCTCTCTCTCCGCTGTTGCAGTACCAGGTGCTCGCGCGACTTGCCGAGGTTGCCGCGCTGGATGGGAGGATTACGTTGGCGGGCGAGCGTCTCGGCCTGGCGCTCGCGCAGCTGGACCGGTGGCGCGGCACGCTCGCCGATCGCGGGATGCGGCTCGCCGCGTCGCAGACGCGTGGCTTCGACTGGGATCCTGACCTTGCTGTGGCGACCGTGATCGCGACGATCGCAACGCGCGGCAGCAGTTCGGATGCGCTGGCCCTCGCGGACAAGCGACGCGCGCGCGTGTTGCTCGACGAGTCGATTCGTCGCGGCATGCTGAGCGAGCGGGCGACGAGTATGGCGCGCGTGTCCGTCTCCGGTGGGCTGGACTCCGCGTCGATACGGGCAATCGACGCCGGTACGGCGGTGGTGTCCTACACCACTGGATCGGGCGGCGAGCCCACGACGATCTTCGTGATGACGCGGGGGCGGACGTCGGCGGTGGTGACGATCGCATCGGACTCCCTTGCGGACCTCGCGCGCCGGTTCGTTGCGTTCCTCGATGCGGGGCATCTCGCGCGCCCCGCGTCGAGACGACTGGCCTCGGCCCTCATGGATCCTGTGCTGCCGTTCCTTCCCGCATCGGTGAAGCGGCTGGTCGTGATTCCCGACGGAAGCATTCATCGCGTCCCGTTCTCCGCGTTGCTCCTACCGAACGACTCCTTGCTCGCACAGCGCTACGAGATCGTGACGGCGCCGTCGGTGGAGATCGCGCTGCACGGCTTGGCTCGTTTGCGCGAAGGCGGCCGGGCGCGGCAGGGGGTTCTGGCATTCGGGGCGCCGTCGGCTGCCGTGGGTGTTGACGAGTGGGCTCCGCTTCCCGGTGCGCGCGACGAGATGCGCGGCATCGAGCGGCTCGTCGCCGGTACCGAGGTCATCGAGGGCGAGTCGGCCACCTTCGGTGCGCTGCGACAGGCGTCCCGTCAGTCAGGGCCCGTTCTTCACCTCGCGACGCACGCGCGCGCGATGGAAGGATCGTTGATGAGTGCCGCGATGGTGTTGAGCCCCGAGGGGGGGCGTGATCGCGAGGCGTCGGCGCCCGAGATCGCAGCGATGACATTACCGTTCGACCTCGTGGTGCTCTCCGCATGCGAGAGTGCGAATGGCTCGCTCATGACCGGTGAGGGACTGCAGGGGCTCGCCACGGCGCTGCTCGAGGCGGGCGCGCGCGGTGTGCTCGCGACGCGCTGGCGTCTCGAGGACCGGGGCGCCCGCGACTTTCTCGACGCGTTCTACGAGTCGCTGATCGACGGCCGCGACGCGGCGAGTGCACTTGCTCGAGCGCGCCGACGTGCGATCGCGGATGGCGTGTCGCCGGCGATCTGGGCGAACTTCGAGTTGATCGGCGACCCGGGCGTGGCGCCGCGGTTGGCCGCCAACGATGACACACCGCGACTCGCCGGGCTGGCTGGCGTCATCGCGCTTGCCTGTGTGCTGGCGTTCGTCATGCGCCGCGGCCGCCTGCGTACGCCGTAGCACGGCGACCG
>JBKJMP010000039.1:0-6528 GCA_046596395.1 Gemmatimonadaceae bacterium | reverse complement strand
GGTCACGCGAGTGGCAAGCACGGACACGTTCGTTGGCTACGCCCCGAGGCTCGAGGATGCGACGCTGCCGCAGGTGGACTCGTTCAAGCGGGCTATCGCAGAGGTCGCGGCGTACTAGCACGGCGTGGCCGGCGAGGGCGGCCGACCTCTCCGGATAAAATCTACTGTTGCGGTCGGTCAAATGTTTACGTAACGTACGTTGCCGGGACGCGCACGTCCCGGCCCCTCCACTGTGACTCCGGTCACGGATCCCATGTGCGCAACGTCATAAAGTCCCAGCACGCGCCGCCTCAACGCCAGAGTCGGTGGACCCCTTCGCGTCGGAAACCATGCGTCGTCTCTCTCGCTTCGCCGTCCTCACCGCCGCCTCCTTCGCGGCCGTGTCCTGCACCGACGCAACGACCGCGACAGAACCAATAGCGCGAGGACGGATCGCGCTCGCGCCGAGCTTCTCGGCGTCGGCTGTCCAGGCCTACAACGCCCTCCCGGCGTTCGGGCTCGAGATCACGAGCGTGCGCCTCATGCTCACGGCGCCGGACGGATCAACCCGGGACACCACATTCTCCTTTCCCGCCGACGCGAACGAGCTGCGCATCGAGCTGGCGGTGCCGATCCGCACCGCAGGCCAGCGATTCCGCGCCGACCTCGAGTTGCGCAACGATCAGGGACAGGTCCTCTTTCGCGGCACGCAGGACGTCGTGGCGCAGGCTTCCAACGTTCCCGGAAACCGGAACGCGCCGGCTGCGGTGGAGATTCAGTACACGGGACCTGGCACGGACGTCCGCACGCTCGTCGTGACGCCGTCCGCCTCGACCATGACTGGAGCGGGCACGCTGCCGCTGGCAGCAACGGCCACCAATGCCACGGGCGTCGACGTGCCGGACTTCCTGGTGCGCTGGACCTCGAGCGACGCGTCACTCGCGACGGTCGCGCAGAGCGGCAACACGTCCGCGCTGGTCACGAGCGCCGGCCGCCGTGGCACGGTCACCGTGAGTGCGATTACACCGCTCGGTATCACTGGCACCGCACGCATTACGCTGGTGCCCGGGGCCGCGCGCCTCGTCGTGATCAGCGGTGGCACCCAGACCGGCCCCGCGGGGACGACGCTTCCCCAGCCGCTCGTCGTCGAGGTGCAGGCGTCCGATAACCTCCCCGTTCCCGGTGTTTCGGTCGCGTTCAGGGCAGTCACCGCGGGCGCGAGCGTTGCGACGGCGACTGCCGTGACCGACCAGAGCGGGCGCGCGAGCACGGCGCTCGCGCTCGGACCAACCGCGGGCCCGTACCAGTTCGAGGCTTCGTCGGCGTCCCTCACGGCCGTGACAGCCTCACAAACGGCCACGAGCGCGCCGGCGGCCTCGCTCCTCGTGGCCTCCGGCGATGCGCAGCAGGGCGGTGTCGGCACACTGGCCCCGCTGCCGCTCGCGGTGCGGGTGCTCGACCGGTTCGGCGCGCCCGTCTCAGGTGCGACCGTGGCCTGGGCGCGCGTGTCGGGTGCGGGCTCGCTCGGCGGCGCCACGTCCACGACCGATGCGTCAGGCGTCGCGAGCAACAGCTACACTTTCGGTGACCGCTCCGGCACGGAGACGGTCCGCGCCTCCCTGCCGGGTTCGACGTCGGGATCCGCACAGGCGACGTTTACGCTTCAGGCCGATGCCGGGCCGCCCGCGAACATCACGGCTGCCGGAGAGGGACAGCGCGCTCCCGCCGGAAACGCGCTCAACAAGCCGCTCGCCGTGCGCGTCACGGATGCGTTCGGGAATGCGATCGCCGGAGCGGACGTGCTCTGGCGCGTCCGGCCCGGAAGCAACGGTGCCGCCACGTTCCTGCCGCAGATCTCGAGGACGACCAACCTCGGTACCGCCGAGACCGTGGTGACGCTCGGTAGCATCGTTGGCCCAATGACGATTCAAGCAGTCGTCGGCGGGCTGGTCCACGACTTCGCGGTCATCGTCGATCCGCCCGTGCAGACCGGTAGTCCTGGGGCGATCAGCGGTTACGTGTACGACGCGGTGAATGGCAACCCGCTCGGCGGCGTGTCGGTGACGACGTCCCAGTTCTCCGTGACGACGGCGGCCGACGGCCGCTTCACCTCACCGCAGGTGCCGTCAGGAAACTATGATGTGACGTTCACGGCCCAAGGGTACGTCACCACGCCGATCGTCGGGTTGCGCGTTGACGGCAACACAGTGACTGAGGCTGTCCCGCTCGTTCCCGCGAGTAGCTCACCCGGCGGAATCAGCGGGCGCATCATCGATGCGACCACTGGCGGAAACATCTCCGGTGGCGCGGTCGTGGAGTTGCGCCCGGGAATGAATGCGACGAGGGGCACACCGCTGCAGACGCAGACTGTTGCGGGGGCCAGCTACCAATTCGACAACGTTGCGGCAGGCACGTACACGGTGGCCGTGCGGGCGACCGGCTATGCCGATGCATCGAAGACCGGCATCGCGGTGGGTGCGCAGACGACGAGTAACCAGAACATCTTCGTGTCGCCCGCTGGAGCGGTCGGACAGGTTCGTATCGTGCTCACGTGGCGTGCGACTCCGCGCGACCTCGACTCGTATCTCACGGGCCCGTCGGGGTCGTCCCGGTTCACCGTCTACTATGGGGGCCAGGGCAACTGCAGCGGCGCGCCGTTCGCGTGCCTCGACCAGGACGTGACGAGCGGATTTGGCCCCGAGACGATGACGATCACGCAAGTGCTCACTGGCCGGTACAGGTTCTCCGTCAACGACTACACGAACAGGAGGAACTCGTCGTCCACCGCGCTCTCGC
Source organism: Gemmatimonadaceae bacterium (assembly GCA_046596395.1). Lineage (GTDB taxonomy): Bacteria > Gemmatimonadota > Gemmatimonadetes > Gemmatimonadales > Gemmatimonadaceae > AG11. The sequence goes on along the minus strand of JBKJMP010000039.1, from coordinate 3,753 downwards.
AGTCCGGTGCGCGCGTTGACGTGTACCTCGGCAACACGCTCGCGCGGTCCTTCTCCGTGCCTGCCGGCGCTGGTACCGACTGGACGGTGTTCGATCTCGACGGAACGACCATCACGACCATCAACACGATTGGCGGTCCGAATCGCACGAGCATTCCGCTGCCGACCGGGATTTCGGCATCGCGGTCCGCGTCGGAGATGGGCGTGAGCGCAGCGGACGACCGCGCGATCATCGCCGAACTGATTCGGAAGAACCCGAAGCGGCGCGCGCCGCGCTGATTCGAGGGCGACGGGAGTAACGCGAAACGCGCCAGCCGATTCAGGCTGGCGCGTTTCGCTTTCTACGGCGTCGTCGTGGCTCGACAGCTGCCGCCCTGCGCCGTCACGTCTGGAGGCGTGCGAAACTCGCACGTGCTCGCCATTCCCGCGGCCTGGTTGAACGCGTCCTCGGCGACCTTGAGCTCGTCGAGCTTGCGGTAGAGGGCCGCGGAGTCGGTCGTCGCGGAGCAGTAGGCGACGTACGCACGCGGGCCACCACAGGGGCGCGAGCCAACGGGAGCGGCGCGGCATTGGCCCGAGCTCGAACAGCCGTCCGCCTTGACCAGCGCTCGCGCCTCCGCCTCGAGGCGAGCAACACGTTCCTGGGATGCCGGCGCATCGGGAGCGGGTTGCTCGTCGTTGGACGAGGCGCCGGGAGCGGCGCACGCGCCGGCGAAGAGACCGATGAGGGCGCAAGACAGGGCGGCACGTCGCATGGATCGGCTCCGGTTCGGAATGGAGGTCTACCGCTCGTAGACCAGGCGGCCACCAACCATCGTAAGCATGACGCGCGCCTCGCGGATCGATTCCGGGGGAATGTGTGTGAGATCCCGGTCGATCATGACGAGGTCGGCAAGCATGCCGCGCTTGAGCATGCCCACGTCTCCCTCCTGATAGCCGGCGTATGCGCTGCCGGTGGTGTACGCGCGGAGCGCCTGCTCGACCGTGATTCTTTGCTCGGGCACCCAGCCGCCGGGACGTTTGTCATCCAGCGTACGGCGCGTGACCGCGGCGTAGATACCCATGATCGGAACCGGTGGCGCGACGAACCAGTCGCTCCCGAAGGCGACGCGCGCCCCGGCATCCATCAGCGACCGGAACGCATACGTACCCTTGGCGCGATCTGGTCCGATGACGCCGTCCGCCCAGCGGCCATCGTCGATGGCGTGATACGGTTGCATACTCGGGATGACGCCGAGCGCGGCGAACCGCGGGATGTCCGCGGGTGCGATGTGCTGCGCGTGCTCGATGCGGAAGCGCCGGTCGCGCACGCCGTTTCTCCGCGCGACCTCCTCGAAGATGTCGAGTTGCGCGCGAATCGCGCGGTCGCCGATGGCGTGCACGATCACCTGGAGCCCAACCGCGTCCGCGCCGGCGGTCCAGTCGCGCAGGTCCTCCTTGGTGTTGACGAAGAAGCCGCGATCGTTGGGCGCGTCGGTGAACGGGTCGAGCATCGCGGCCGTGTGGGAGCCGAGCGAGCCGTCTACGAATCCCTTCAGGCCGCCGATGCGGAGCCATGCGTCGCCGCGCCCGCTGGATTGCACCTCGTCGCGCAGGCGTGCCCAGGTGCCGAGGGGCACGTTGGCCGCGATGCGCGTGCGCAGTGAGCCGGATGCGTGCGCCTGCCGAAAGACGGCGAGATCATCCCACCCGCCCATGTGATGTACGCTCGTCACGCCCTGCTCGGCCACGTGCGTCATCGCCGCATCGAGCGCGCGCAGCTTCATCGCGCTGCCGGCGTCGGGGACGGCGCGCGACATGAGGTCCATGGCGTTGTCCTTCAACACACCGGTGGGCTCGCCGGCCGCATCGCGCACGACGGTTCCGCCTTCGACGTCGCGCGTGGCGCGTGTGATTCCCGCCGCCGCGAGCGCGAGCGAGTTCGCGAGGTTCATGTGGCCGTCGAGCCGGTTGATCCACACCGGATTGTTCGGCGTGACCGAGTCGATCCAGCTCCGCTGCGGGAGCTCGCCTCCCCACGCGGTGTGATCCCAGTCGCCATTGAGAATCCACGTGCCTGGCGGGACGGTGGCGGCGAATGCCTTGATCCGGTGGATGAATTCGTCCTTCGTGGCGGCGTCGCGCAGCTGCACCGAGGCGAGTGCGAAGCCGCCGTCGAGGAAGTGCACGTGTGCGTCCACGAATCCCGGCGTGACGAGCATTCCCCGCGCGTCGATCGTCCGGACGGCGGTCCCGGCGAGCTTCTTGACTTCAGCGCTCGAGCCCACGATCTCGATGCGTTCGCCCCGGACGAGCACGGCATCCGCCCACGGACGCCGGTCGTCGCCGGTCCAGACACGCGCGTTCACGATCGCGAGTGCTGATCCGGGGGCGGGCGCCGGTGTGAGGCGAAAGGGAGAGGTGCCGGACTGCGTCATGGCGCGGGTGGGACTTGCGAGTGTGACGACTGCAAGCAGGACGATGGCGGCACGCGGAGGTCTCGTCGGTGAGGGCATCCGGACACAGTGCGCGCGCGAGGCCGAAGGCGGAAGGGGTCGCTTGACCACGCACGGCGACACGCTAGGCTTCTGAGCGAGTGGGGAGTAGCCGGCCGGCGCGAATGCGCCGGAGCAGCCGATCGTCAAGACGGGGCGCGCCAGTGCTCCCGGTCGGCTGAAGGGCAGCAGCATGCCTTGGGCGAGACCACTACGACACCGCGCGTGCCGTAGTGGCTCGCCCGTGTCGTTGGACATACTCCCTGCACTCCAGCACATGATCGCGACGAACATCTGGTTCTGGGTCGGCTTCATCGCATTCGTCCTCGCGATGCTCGCCCTCGACCTTGGCGTCTTCAACCGGACGCCCCACGTGGTGAAGGCGAAGGAGGCGCTGGCGTGGACGTCGGTGTGGGTCAGCCTGGCCCTCCTGTTCGCCGCGGGACTCTGGTACTTCGTCGACCGGCAGACCGCGCTCACGTTCCTCACGGGATACGTGATCGAGGAGTCGCTCAGCGTCGACAACATCTTCGTCATCGTCCTGATCTTCCAGTACTTCGCGGTGCCGGCGCAGTTCCAGCACCGCGTGCTGTTCTGGGGCATCCTCGGCGCGCTGATCATGCGCGGCGTGTTCATCGGCGTGGGTGCAGCGTTGCTCGCGGAGTTCGAGTGGATCATCTACGTCTTCGGCGCACTGCTCGTGATCACGGGCATCCGCATGGCGGTCAAGCAGGACGAGGAGTTCGACGGCGACCAGAATGCGGTCGTGAAGCTCGTTCGGAAGTTCCTGCCAGTGACGAGCGACTATCGCGGGAAGCATTTCTTCGCGATGGAGAACGGGCGTCGTCACGCCACGCCGCTGTTCCTCGTGCTGGTGCTGGTCGAGGCCACGGACCTCATCTTCGCGATCGACTCGATTCCCGCGATCTTCGGGATCACCAGGGACCCGTTCCTCGTCTTCACGTCGAACATCTTCGCCGTGATGGGCCTGCGCTCGCTCTTTTTCCTGCTCGCGCACGTGGTGACGAAATTCCACCTGCTCAAGTACGGGCTCGCGATCATCCTGACGTTCGTCGGCACGAAGATGCTACTGGAACACTGGATTCACATTCCGATCCTGCTTTCGCTCGGTGTCGTGATCGTGGTGCTCGCCGGGTCGATTCTCGCGTCGCTCAAGTGGCCGCAGGCGGCGCAGGAGATCGAGGGCACCACGGGCTCGGTGTTCGGCCGGATGCCGAGTGGCGGGGAGAAGGGCGGCGGCGAGTAGGCCGTCAGGCCCT
>JBKJMP010000262.1:0-2523 GCA_046596395.1 Gemmatimonadaceae bacterium | reverse complement strand
TCGAGATGGACGCTGACTTCTCCCACGACCCAATCCACCTCCCCCAGTTCCTTGACGCGGTCCGGAATGCGGACCTGGTCGTAGGGTCGCGCTACCAGCAGGGCCGAGTGACGGTCGTGAACTGGCCGATTGCGCGGCTCGTCCTGAGCTATGGCGCCAACATCTACGCCAGGCGGATCACCGGCCTGGATCTGTGGGACGCCACCGGGGGGTTCAAGTGCTTTCGCGGGGAGGTGCTCAAGTCCATTGACCTCGAGCAGGTACGCTCGAATGGGTACGCCTTCCAGATCGAGATGAGCTTCCGCGCCTGGAAGAAGGGCTTCCGCATTGCCGAAATCCCGATTGTGTTCGTGGACCGGTCGGAGGGGACGAGCAAAATGTCGAAGAACATCATCTGGGAGGCGGTCTGGATGGTCTGGCGCCTCAGGTGGTGGTCCCTGACCGGCACGATCTGATGCTGCCCAGCGGCAGGGTGTTCTACAAGATGAGCGGGTCGGGGAACGACTTCGTCGTCGTGGATGCGACCCGGGCACCGGCGACCGACCTGATGAGCCCCTCGAACGTGCAAGCCATCTGTGCCCGCGCTACTGGCATCGGGGCCGATGGTCTCGTGCTCCTCGAGAGCTCGAGGGTGGCCGACTATCGGATGACGTACCTCAACAGCGACGGCTCCCGCGCCGACCTCTGCGGCAACGCCTCACTCTGTTCGGCGCGGCTCGCATCGGAACTCGGGATCGTCCGAACGGGAGAGTTTACCATCGAAACCGACTCGGGAATCCTGAGCGCGCGACTGTTGCCGGACACGCCGGAGGTGGACCTGCAGCCCGTTGTGGACGTGCGACCGAACCTGCCATTCCGGCTGGAATCTGGTGAGCGATGGATCGGCTTCGCCCTTGCCGGAGTGCCGCACCTGGTGGTTCGAGTGGAAGACGTTGCCACGGTGGACGTCGTGGGGCGAGGGCGTCCACTACGTCATCACGAGTCGTTGCCGGCCGGAGCGAACGTCAATTTTGTGTCGCCGGATGCGTCCGGCGGCTGGCGGATCCGGACCTTCGAGCGTGGAGTCGAGGCGGAGACACTCGCGTGCGGCACCGGATCGATCGCCTCAGCGATCCTCCTGAGCGAGGCAGGCGAGACCTCTGACCGGACGGCGCTGACGACCCGCTCTGGTGGAATCCTGCACGTGCGCCTGAGCCAATCGGAATCAGGCTGGTATCCGTCGCTGGCGGGTGAGGCGCGGATCGTATTCACCGGCACGTTCGGCGAGCTGACGTAAGCCGCCAGCGATCGCGACAGTTTACCAGTTCCCGCGAGCGGCGCGCTGATTAAGGGTCGGGAGATCGCGCCGAGCATGACAAGCAGCATGATGTCGTGTCAGTAAGTGGCTTCATACTAACATATTACCATCGCGCACAGCTGTCGAGCGGTCCGGTTCTCCACATTTCTCCACATGAGTTAGTTGACATAATACATCTTATACGTACTAATGTGCTGGCGCCCTGAAAGCGACTGGCGCAGTAATGTCGCCTTGTGGCATGTCGGACGCACTGGTCAAGAAAAGGCGAAGGACCCGCTTCACTCGATTCAGTGACCGCGGGTCCTCACGACTGCCACCGCGCGGCGCATCGCCGGCGTTCCCTCATAGCCGCCGTTACTTCTTCTCCACCACCGCCGGACCCGCTCCAACCGACAACTCGCCGAGCCGGACGCGGGCTTCAGTTGACAGGCCTTCATTATCCGTCTGGGCAGCCAGCGCATTGAAGATCGTACGCGCCTCGGCGGTTTTCCCCGCGGAAAGTTGGGCGCGGCCAGCCTTCGACTGCCAGAACTGCTTCTCGTTCGTCAACGGCGTAAGCCCAGAGGCCCGCTCGTACTCGGCTGCCGCTTCGGCATGCTTGTCGAGCTGGCTCAAGGCGTCGCCCGTCAGCCCTGCGATCGCCGCTGCGTCGGGACCCGTGCTCGCCTTTCCCGACAGTTCCTTCAGCAGCGTGACGGCGCCCGGATAGTCCCCCTTCTCCAACCGGATCTGCGCTAGCAGCAATCCCGCCTCCGCACCTGCCGCCTTCTTCGCGTACTTGTCGTACACCTTCTTCAGGTCGGTTTCGGCGAGCGGCGCATTCCCGGCCTGAAGCGACTGCTTGGCGACCAGCAGCTGCTTATCCGCGTTGATCGTGGCGTTCGCCTCCGTGCGCACCACGATCCAGTATCCGAGCCCAATCAGGCCGACGACGATCGCGCCGATGGTGATGAGCCGGGAATTGATGTTGAACCAATCGACGAAGCTTTCCGCCTTCGGCTGGGACAGGCCTTCGCTTCCTTCGGGTGCAGGGTGCGTCATTAGGTTTACAGGTTATTAGAGGCCAGATGGCCGAGTGGGCAGGCACATCCCTTCGGTTGCCCGACGATGGCGATGACGCGGGCAATGTTCGAGGACAATCCACAAATATAGCGCGCTCGGTGGCCTGCACCACTCTCACGCGCCTCGAATGCCCCTGGGGTGACTCGAACACCCGGCCAACGGTT
>JBKJMP010000069.1:0-7439 GCA_046596395.1 Gemmatimonadaceae bacterium | reverse complement strand
CGCGTTGCTGGTCCTGGAGACGTCCGCGAAAGCCTGCCGGGCGCGCGGAGTCCACCGGTGCAACCCCCGAGCGAATGTCGGTCAACTGGCGAGTCGCGCCGCCGTCGAGTTCGAGTGAGAAGGCGTTGTTGTCGCGCACGAAGTACAACGTGCGCCCATCGGCCGAGAACTGCGGGCGCGACTCGCTCGCAACGGTTTGCGTCAGGCGTCGAGCGGTGCCGTCGCGAAGCGAGACGAGATAGAGGTCGCCATTGGCTTCGACCGCGCGCGCGCGGAGGTCGGGGGAGAGCGCACCGTCCGTGATGTAGGGAAGCGCGGAGTCGGCCTGTGCTTGCGTGAGGCGCTCTGGTGTGGAGCCCGCAGCCGCGCGCACACGGTACGAACGCACGGGCTCGCGCCAATCGGTGCCGGGCGCATTCCACTGGAAGTAGATCCACCGGTTGTCGGCGCTCCAGCGCACCTGCCCGGGTTGGCGTCCGTAGAGCTCCGGGCCGCGCATGATGTTCTTGATACTGAAGTCGAAGGGCGCGGTCTGTGCGCCGACGGCGGGCGCGAATAGCATTGCTCCGGTGAACAGAGCGCGAAGGTGCAGATCCTTCGCTGCGCTCAGGATGACAGCGGTCATCAGTCGCCTGCCACCGCGACGCGCGGAGTGAAAGGAACTTCCGATGACACGGCAGGAAAGCGCCCCTGGACGACGCCGAGCCAACTCCGCGCGCTGTCCACGAGAATCACGATGACGCTCACCATGAAGAACGCGGCGACGCCAGCGTCGAGGTAGTCGTTCGCGATCATTTGTCCGAGCGCGCCAGCCGACTTCACGCCGGCCGGCAACGTGCCCGCCGCCTGATGCTCGGCCAGCATGCGCGCGTGCGACAGGAAGCCAAGCTTTGGTAGCGGCGAGAAGATCTTCGTGTAGCCGGCCGTCATCGTCACCACGACGAGCCACGACAGCGGAACGAGCGTCACCCACGCGTACCGCGCCTTGCCCATGCGGATGATGATCGTCGTCGCCACGCAGAGGGCGACGGTGGCCAGCAGTTGATTCGCAATGCCGAAGAGTGGCCAGAGCGAGTTCACGCCGCCGAGCGGATCGTTGACCCCCTGCCAGAGGAAGTGACCCCACATGGCGACGCAGATCGCGCTCGCGAGCACCGTCATCGGCATCGACGACGTTCGCCCGAACGGCGCCCAGATATGCTTGCCGAGATCCTGGATCATGAACCGGCCGACGCGCGTGCCGGCGTCGAGCGTGGTGAGGATGAACAGCGCCTCGAACATGATGGCGAAGTGGTACCACAGTGCCATGGCGCTCGGCCCGCCCAGCGCACTCGAGAACAGGTACGCCATGCCCACCGCGAGACTCGGTGCTCCGCCCGTGCGGGAGAGCAGGGACGTCTCGCCCACCTGCTTCGCCAGGAGGTCGAGCTCCGCGGGCGTGACCACGAAGCCCCAGCTGGCGATGGCCGCGGCGGCGCTTGCCGACGTGGTGCCGAGCGCGGCGACCGGTGCGTTGATGGCGAAGTAGACGCCGGGTGTCAGCGCGCACGCGGCAATGAGCGCCATCACGGCGACGAACGACTCCATGAGCATCGCACCGTAGCCGATCATCCGCGCGTCGCCTTCGCGTTCGATGAGCTTTGGTGTGGTTCCCGATGCTATGAGCGCATGGAAGCCACTGATGGCACCGCAGGCAATCGTGATGAACGCGAACGGAAAGACCGCCCCCGCGAACACGGGGCCCGTGCCGTCCGTGAACTGGGTGAGCGCCGGCATCTGGAGCGGCGGGAGCACCACGATGATGCCGATCGCGAGGGCAAACACGACGCCGATCTTCACGAACGCGGAGAGGTAGTCGCGCGGCGCGAGCAGCAGCCACACGGGGAGCACGGATGCCATGAAGCCGTAGCCCATCACGAGGAGGGCGAGTGTCTGGCCGCTCAGCGTGAACATCGGCGCGAGGTCTGGCTGCTCCGCGACCCATTTGCCGGCGTAGAGTGAGAAGATGAGCATCACGATGCCGATCGCGCTGGCCTCGAGCACCCGTCCGGGGCGCAGCCAGCGCATGTAGACGCCCATGATCATGGCGATCGGGATCGTCAGGGCGATCGTGACCACGCCCCACGGGCTCGACTTGAGCGCGTTCACCACCACGAGGCCGAGCACGGCGATGAGCACCACCATGATGCCGAGCACGGCGACGAGCGCGGTGTAGCCGGCGACCGGGCCGATCTCCTCCTTGGCCATCTGGCCGAGCGACTTGCCGTCGCGGCGGATGGATGAGGCGAGGATGACGAAGTCCTGCACGGCGCCGCCCACGACGACACCAATGATGATCCATAGAACGCCGGGCAGGTAGCCGAACTGCGCGGCCAGCGTTGGTCCGACGAGCGGCCCCGGGCCGGCGATGGCGGCGAAGTGATGCCCGAACACGACCCATTTGTTCGTCGGCACGAAGTCTCGGCCGTCGGACAATCGCTCGGAGGGCGTTTGGCGATTGTCGTCGAGCGCGAAGACCTTGGCGGCGATGAACGCGCTGTAGAAGCGGTAGGCGACGGCGTAGGTGCAGATCGCGGCGACGAGCAGCCACGCGGCACTCACCTGCTCGCCACGCGAGAGGGCGAGGTAGGCGAGCGCGCCGGCGCCCGCGAGCGCCACGATCACCCACATGATGATGGAGCCAGAGCGGCGGAGCACGGCAGGAGGAGTGGTCATGTGGCCAAAGTGTTCAGCCGCACAGGACGGGTCAATGAGTAGTGGGACCGAGGCGCGGGGCGCACGGCGCGGTTAGGTTTCCCGCATGCGGTCTCTCGTCCTCTCGTCCTCTCGTCCTCTGGTCCTCGCCCTCGCCCTTCTCGCCGCATGTGGCGGATCGAAGAGCGCCGAGGAAGCGCCCACACCGGCCGAGGAGCCGCTTCGCCCGCTGGCACTGCTCGCGTCGCAGCGCGTGATCGTGATGCCGGCGCACATCATCGTGGGTGGCGACGCGATGGGGTGGAGCGCCATGATCCCGAATCGCGACGAGTACCTCAAGCAGCTCGACGACCAGATCGCGACCGTGTTCGCCGAGCGGGGGCTCAAGTCGCAGTGGATCTATCCGCCCGACCTGGTGCGGGCGGCGCGATCCAACCCGACGTACGCCGTGGATCCGTACACGACCGGTGTGAACGTGCTGCGCGCCGCCGCCATCAAGTCCGGCTCACGGTATGGCGACCCGCTCGCGACGCAGTTGCGCACGATGATCGCCCTCCAGAGCGACGCACGCGCGGTGCTCGTGCCCGTGGAGCTGCGCTTCGAGAAGCTGCCGAATGGGCAGGGGGTTGCCGCGCTCAAGGTGGCGATGCTCGATGCGCGGCTGTCCGACGTCCGCTGGATCGGCACCGTTCGCAGCGAACCCAGTCCGACCCTCACCCCCGCGGTGCTCGCCAGCGTCGCCGCGCGCTTCGCCGACCTGATCACCGCTCCCTGAGCCGACTTTTCCATACATGGGCATACCCGTCACACTCATCTCCGGCGATGGCATCGGGCCATCGATCAGTAGCGCAACCGTTCGCATCCTGGAGGCGGCTGGCGCGGACATCGACTGGGATCCGCAGGTGGCTGGCATGGCCGGCGTGACGAAGTACGGTGACCCGATTCCCGAGGAGACGCTCGACTCGATCAAGCGCACGCGGCTCGCGCTGAAGGGGCCGCTCGAGACGCCGGTGGGCGAGGGGTTTCGCTCGATCAATGTCGCGCTGCGAAAGACCTTCGACCTCTACGCGAACGTGCGCCCCGCGCACACGATCGTGAAGGGGGGGCGGTACGAGGGCATCGACCTCGTCCTCATTCGCGAGAATACCGAGGGGCTCTACTCGGGCATCGAGCACTACATCAAGATCGGGAGCGACCCGCGCGCGGCCGCCGAGTCGATCGCACTGATCACCCGCGCCGGTTCCGAGCGCATCATCCACTACGCCTTCGACTACGCCGTGAAGCACGGGCGCAAGAAGGTGACGCTCGTCCACAAGGCGAACATCCTCAAGAACTCGCAGGGGTTGTTCCTGGACGTCGGCAAGATGATCTCGCAGAAGTATGCGAACATCGAGTTCGAGATGGTCATCGTAGATGCGATGGCCATGAACCTCGTGCTCAAGCCAGAGCGCTACGACGTCATCGTCACGACGAACCTGTTCGGCGACATCCTCTCCGACCTGATTTCCGGTCTCGTTGGCGGGCTGGGTTTGGCCCCGGGCGCGAACATCGGACTTGGCGGGGCGATCTTCGAGGCCGTACACGGCACCGCGCCGGACATCGCGGGCAAGGGCATCGCGAACCCGGGTGCCCTCGTGCTGGCGGGATGCATGATGCTCGAGTACGTGAACGATGACGAGCGAGCCGGGCGCATCCGGCGGGCGCTCGAGACGACCATTCAGGAGGGCAAGGTCGTGACGCGTGATCTTGGTGGCACCGCGAGCACCGACCAGTTCACCGACGCCGTCATCGCGCGGCTGTGACGACCCTCTTTCACTGCTCGGACCTGCACTTCGGCAGCCCCGCGGTGCCGGAGCAGTACGAGGCGATGGAGTCGCTGATCGCCGAGTACAAGTTCGATGTGGTCGCGATCTCGGGCGACGTGTCGCAGCGGGGGCGCGCCGGAGAGTTTCAGCGCGCGCGTGCATTCATCAAGCATGCGGAAGAGACGAGCAAGGTCATCTGCATCCCCGGCAATCACGATGTCGCATGGTGGAAGGCGCCGTTGAGCCTGGGCGACGAGCGCAAGATGTTCACGAACTATCGCACGTACATCAACGAGGACATCGAGCCCGTGCTGCGCGTGCCGGGCGTCACGCTCGCCGGCCTCAACACGTCGCACGGTGTCACGCGCCAGACGCTCACCTGGAACCTGCGGGACCTGTCGATCATCGGCATCATCCGCCGCACCCAGGTCGAGCGGCTGCGTGCGGTCTTCGGGGAATCTCCGGCGAGTGACGCGCGCGTCATCGTGATGCATCACAACCCCGTGAAGGGGGAGCTGTCGCAGCGCCATGGCCTCAAGGACACCAAACGTGCGCTCGGCGCCTTCGCGGACATGTCGGTCGACCTCGTGCTCTGCGGCCACGATCACCAGGAAGCGGTGCACTACATCGAGCACACGAAGAAGGGCACCGTCATCTCGACCGCCGGAACCGTGTCGAACCGCATGCGAGGGGGACGTCCCTCCTCGGTCAACAGCATCCGGATCTCGCCGTCGGAGATCGAGGTCGCTACGCTGCTCTGGTCGGCGTCGGACCGCGCGTTCGTCCCCGGTCCGTCGAAGTGCTTCAAGCGCTGACGCGGTTGTTTCGCCGGGGCGGCTCGCCGGACCAGCTCACGCTCGAGTTCACCGCACCAGCCCCGCGCGACTCGACCGAGCTGCTACAGCGCCTGCGTCAACTCGGGATGACGGCGATCACGGACGCGCGGCTCACATGCAATCGCAACGTCATGGTGAGCTTCGGCGGCGGTGCGCTGCGCGTGCACGAGGGCTACCTCGGTGCGCCCGAGACCGTGTTGCGTGCGATCGTGGGGTTCGTGCAGGGACGCACGCGTGCCGACCGCCGCGCAGCCAAGCGCGTGATCGTGAGCTATCCCGTCGGCGTGACGCGCGGGCCGGCCCGCACGCAGCACACGCATCCAGAAGATGCCGCGCTTGCCGAGCGGCTCGCGGAATGGCACGAGCGGTACAACGAGCAGCACTTTCACGGGCGGCTCAAGCCCGTCGCCGTCCGCGTGTCGCGCCGCATGAAGTCGCGGCTCGGGCACTACATGGCCGCCACGCCGGGCGGACAGGGGGAGGTCGCGATCAGCCGGTCGCACCTCAAGCGGCACGGGTGGGACGAGGCACTCCACACGCTGTTGCACGAGATGGTGCACCAGTGGCAGGACGAGACGGGGCGCAGCATCGACCATGGAGCGACGTTTCGTGCGAAGGCGCGTGAAGTGGGGATCGGGCCGTATGCACGGAGGGTGTTGGCGTCGCGCCCCGGTCGGGCCGAAGGGGCGCAGACGATCGGGAGGAAGGCAGCACGAGAAGGGTAGGAAATGCAGTGCGCTACATTTCAGTACACTTTCATCGCAAGGTCATGCTCGACTTCTATAACATCGATAGCGTCCTGACCGAGGAGGAGCGCGCAGTCCGCGATAGCGTGCGCCGGTTCGTGGACGAGCGCGTGATGCCCATCATCGGCGACGCCTACGTCCAGGGCCGCTTCCCCAAGGAGCTCATCCCCGAGATGGGGGAGCTCGGCGTCTTCGGTGCAAACCTGCCCGAGGAGTACGGCTGCGCGGGGCTGAACAACGTGCAGTATGGGCTCATCATGCAGGAGCTCGAGCGCGGAGATTCGGGCGTGCGGTCGTTCGCCAGCGTGCAGGGCGCGCTCGCGATGTATCCCATCTACGCGTTCGGGACCGAGGAACAGAAGCAGAAATTCCTGCCGAAGATGGCCGCAGGGGAGATCATCGGATGCTTCGGGCTCACGGAGCCGGACTTCGGCTCCAATCCGAGCGGCATGATCACGATGGCGAAGGAGCAGGGGGACGGCACCTGGATCCTGAATGGCTCGAAGATGTGGATTACCAATGGATCCACGGCGAATCTCTGCGTCGTTTGGGCAAAGACGAACGGCGATCCGTCCGACAAGTCGATCCGCGGCTTCATCGTGCCGACCGACACCCCCGGCTTCAAGGCGAAGGACCAGAAGGGCAAGCTCTCACTTCGCGCGAGCGACACGAGTGAGCTCTCGTTTCAGGACGTGCGGCTTCCCGCCGACGCACTGCTGCCGACGTCCGGTGGCCTCAAGAGTCCGCTCATGTGCCTCACGCAGGCGCGCTACGGCATCTCGTGGGGCGCGATGGGCGCGGCGATGGCGTGTTTCGAGGAAGCGCTCGAGTATGCGAAGACGCGCGTGATGTTCGACAAGGTCATCGGCGGCTTCCAGATCCAGCAGGTGCGCCTCGCCGAGATGCTCACGGAGATCGTGAAGGCGCAGCTCGTGTCGCTGCACCTCGGTCGCCTGAAGGACCTGGGGACGATGACGCCGCAGCAGGTGTCGCTCGCGAAGCGCAACAACGTGAACATGGCCACGGACATCGCCCGCGAGGCACGCCGGCTGCTCGGCGCCAATGGCATTCTGGCCGAGTATGGCGCGATGCGGCACATGGCCAATCTCGAGAGCGTGTACACGTATGAGGGGACGCATGACGTGCACTCGCTCATTCTCGGGCAGGCAGTGACGGGGATGAACGCTTTCAAGTAGCGTGGCCGTTGGGGTCAGCGAAGAATGGATGTCCACGCGGACATTGCCGGACTCACCGACTCTGATCCCGATTCCGCAACGAATCCAGCCCTGAGATATTCCGCCACGCAATGTCGCGTCGAATACCCACGCCGATTGTCAGGGGCCCGACGAGGATTCTGG
>JBKJMP010000600.1:0-2811 GCA_046596395.1 Gemmatimonadaceae bacterium | reverse complement strand
GCCGGCTTCAGTGGACCGCCGAGCGGCGGCGGTCGTCGCCGAGCCACGGGCGGCGCCACGCTCGGCGGAGAGGAGAAATGCGTCATCTGACGTGAAAAATCGCGGTTTCGTGTGCCGAAACAGGCCCGCGATTGTAACGGTCGAGTCACGAGGGCAGGCCTTGAACCGCTCCGTCCGACATGTTACGCAACCATTGCAGATGCAACCAGGCCGTCACCCTCGAACCGCGACCATGACTCGCGCCTTTGCGCTTCTCCTCGCCGTCCTTGCCTCCCGCCCCGCCCAGGCCCAGACGCCGACTCCCGCTGCCTCTCCGCCGGTGGTGTCGGGCCTGATCTTCGGCAACTTCAGCTACCAGCTGCCGCCGGCGTCTGCCCCGCTTGCCAATGGGATCGACAATTCCTTCCTGCTCGACCGCGCCTACCTCACGGTTCGCCTGCCGGTGGGCGAACGGCTGAGCATTCGCCTCACGACGGACATCTACCAGAGCACGGAAGCCACGGCGAACGCGTACACCATTCGCGCAAAGTATGCGTACCTCCAGTACGACGCGCCGAAGCGCGCGAACGGCGCGCAACTCATGGGGCGGCTCGGCATCCTCCAGAACGTGATCATCGATCACATGGATGCGTTCTGGCCGCGGTACCTCAGCCAGTCCCCGGTCGAGCGCGCCTTGTTCTTTTCCTCGGCGGACGTTGGTATGGCGGGTCACCTCACCCTGCCCGGCAAGTGGGGAGAGGTGTACGGGACGGTGGTCAATGGCCCGGGGTACACCTCGCGGGAGCGCGACCGTTTCAAGGATGTCGCGCTGCGCGTCTCGCTCACGCCGCTGGCGAGTCGCGCGACCTCGGCGCTGTGGCAGAACCTCACCTTCACGGCATGGGGCTATAAGGGCGCGACGGCGAGCGCGTTCGTGAACGGCGGCGCGGGTCAACTCGCGCCGGTTGGCGAGGCGCTCGACCGAAGCCGAGCCGGCGTTTTCGTCGGTATTCGCGATCCGAGACTCACGCTTGGCGCGGAGGTGGACCAGAGGCACGACGGTGGCGAGCTCGGGGCAAATACCGCGGCGAGCCCGCGGTCGCCGACGGCCGTGACGGGGCGGCTCATGGCGGCGATGGGCTCCGTTCGCCCGCTCGCCTTCCGTCGCGCCGACGGTCGGTCACCGTACGGGCTGATCGCGCGCTACGACCGCATCCAACCATCGGTAGAATCCACGGGAAATCCGCAGCCATTGGAAAGGTCGAACGCCTATCACGTGGTCATCGCGGGAGTCTTTGCCGACGTCTCTCCGAAGGTGCAGTTCGCGCTCGACTACCAGGAGCAGATCGTCACCAGTGGAATCGTCGCAGCGCCGAATGCATCGAAGGGCTACTACATGCACTTCCAGGTGAACTTCTGAGCCGCAATAGGTGTCGCGAAATCGTTACGCGACCGAGATGATGTAACACTGCTCCGAAAGCGTTGCCGCTCCGCACGGCGCGAAGCATGCTTCTGGTCCCAATGGTCACAGCGGAGCCAGTGATGAACACCCAGGTCGGCACGACGACGGCGCCACTCCCCACTCGGCAGGATCGCATCGAGGCGGCGATCGAGACGGTGCTTCGAGCGGGCGGCACGAGGAGCGAGTTGCGCTTGCTCGTCTACCAGTTCGCTGACTTCTCCCGGATTCAGGGCATGCCCGTCGAGCACGCAACACAGCTCGTCAGCGAACTGGGGGAACGCGCGGCTCCGGACATTGCGGCGCGAGGCGCTTCGGCCGTGGGTGACTCCGTCGCCGATCGCGTGGCGATGATGGAAGGGTGGTGCCAACTGCGGTACAAGCGGGCCGACTAGAATGCCTTCGACCTGCGTCAGCCGTCTCGCGGCGAGGGAAAGAGCACACTGATCGTCGTTCCCTTGCCTACGGTGCTTGCCGCATCGACACGTCCACCGTGGGCATCGATGAGGTGTCGCACGATCGAAAGGCCGAGGCCCGTGCCACCCTGCTCGCGTGAGCGGCCGGCGTCCACGCGATAGAATCGCTCGAAGATGCGCGGCAGGTGCTCCGGGGCGATGCCCACGCCGGTGTCGCGCACGTCCACCCAGATGCCGGCGGGGTCGGTTCGGGTGCGCAACTCCACCGAGCCGTCCCTGGTGTAGCGAACGGCGTTCTCCACCAGGTTGGTCACGACCTGCCGGAACGCGGTGGGGTCGGCGTACACCCCCGCCGCGTCTACCGGAATATTCGCCGAGAGGCGCAGTCCCTTCGCGGACGCTGCTTCCTGCACGGTCGTGAAGACGTCCGTGACGACACCAGGGACGTCGACGTGCGTGAGACGCAGCAGCCATCCGCCACTCTCGATACGGGAGAGGTCGAGCAAATCGTCCACGATGCGCTGCATGCGCAATGCGTTGTCCCGAATCGTCCCGACGAACCGGCGGCGCTGATCGGCAGGAATCGATTCGTCGAGCAGCGTCTCGGCATAGCCGTGCACGGCGGTCAGCGGCGTCTTGAGCTCGTGCGACACATTGGCGACGAAGTCGCGGCGGATCGTCTCGAGGCGCCGCAGGACGGTGAGGTCGAGCAGCGTGATCACCGCTCCCGAGGTCGGCAGCGGCTGCGAGGCGATCGCGACGGTCCGATCGAACAACATGACTTCCTCGGCCGACGTTGCCTCCCCCGCGATGGCGCGGTCGATGGCCGCGCGCATCACCGGCTCGCGAGGAAGAAGGTGCCGGTCGAAGGGTACTGGCATTTCCGCGTTCAGGAGCGCACGGGCGCGCTGGTTGATACGAACCACGTCCCCGCGCTCGCCGATCGCCAACACGCCT
>JBKJMP010000561.1:0-3377 GCA_046596395.1 Gemmatimonadaceae bacterium | reverse complement strand
ACCGATGTCTCGCAGAGCGGCGGCGGTCACGCCCAGTTCGCGGTCTCGCGCACGGGAACCATTGCATTCATCCCGGAGGAACCGCGCTCACTCGTCCTCATGGACCGCAGCGGCAGTTCCCGGCTTGCCGTCACGGAGCGGCGCAACTTTCACATTCCGCGATTCTCACCTGATGGAAAGCGCATGCTGGTGGACTTCTCCGCCACGGACGGGCGTGACGTCTGGCAGGTGGACTTGGCGAATGGTGCGCTCACTCGCGTCACGTTCGATCGTGATGGGCATGACGGGACATGGGAGCCCGATGGAAAGTTCGTCACCTATTCGTCGGCCATCCGCGGTGGCGGTGCACTGTCGATCTATCGCACCAAGCTGGGACGCGCGCAGGAGGTCGATTCACTCATTTCCAACCCGGCGGTGGCATACCCTGGCGTGTGGCTTCCCGACCGCAGCGCGATCCTCACGGCTGGAATCAGCCTTGCGCCGGCATCCAGAGGCGACATTGCGCTCATCAGGAATGGCGGGCGCGGCCCGGTGGAAGCGGTGGTCGCGACGCGCTTCGAGGAGCAGTCTCCCGCCATCTCCGCGGACGG
Organism: Gemmatimonadaceae bacterium; assembly: GCA_046596395.1. Lineage (GTDB taxonomy): Bacteria > Gemmatimonadota > Gemmatimonadetes > Gemmatimonadales > Gemmatimonadaceae > AG11. Next base: position 2,787 of record JBKJMP010000561.1, on the reverse strand, counting down.
ACAGTGGATTGCGTACACCTCCGACCAGTCGGGGGCGACCGAGGTGTACGCGCGCTCACTCGCCGCGAGTGGAGACCAGGTCCAGGTGTCGCTCGTCGGTGGGACTGAGCCAATGTGGGGTCCGTCAGGACGGGAGCTCTTCTATCGCGCACCTGCTCCCGGGGGGGTCCAGCTCATGTCGGCGTCGATGCAACTGAGCCCGACGTTCACGGTCACGGGGCGCAAGCGCCTCTTCGACGTGTCCGACATCGTCACCTCAGCGCCACATTCCAACTACGACGTCTCGCCGGATGGGCGGACATTCGCGATGGTGCGCCAGAATCCCGCGACGCGGATCATGGTGATCCAGAACTTTCCGGCGCTTGTCAGGGAGATGGAACGCGGCTCCGCACGTCGCTGACGTTCGCTACCAAACGACACTGACACCGGCGACGGACACCGCGACACCCACGTTCACGTCGGTCTCAAAGGCGCTGACAGGCGGCTCCGTCTCGTGCGATCGTTCTCTCGCCCTCATCTTCCCACGATGATCATCAATTCGCCGCACACGCATTCCGGCGCGAGACGAGCGGTCGGGCTCGCGATCGCGCTCGTGCTGGCGGCTGGGTGCTCTGGTCCCTCGGAAACGGCGGGTCCGGCCGCAGCGCCGATCCCGGTGGTGCCGCAGGTCCCGAGGGACACGATCCGGACGGTCGATGTCGCGCCGGGAGTACGCCATACTTGCCGGGAGTACGCCATACCTATCGATGGGAGGTGGCCGGGCCGTGGGCCATTCACGTCGTCGAAGTCGACATGGCCGGCTGCGGGGTCGCACTAAAAACGGTGAAGGCGCTCGACCGGCTCGTCGGGAGAGAGACGACGACGCAGCTTGCCGCCCGTCTATCCTCCCGGCTCAACCGACCGGTCCATGCCGCCATCAATGGCGACTACTTCAGCTTCACGACGGCGGGATACCCCAGCGGCACCCAGGTGGCTGACGGAGAGCCGCTGCGCGGCTACACCAGCCGGCCAGTGTTCGGAACGACGACCACGCTCGGTACCTACTTCGGGGCTGATCAGCTCGCGGGCACCGTGCGCTCGCGGCGCGGCATCGCCTTCGACATGCGCCCTGTCAACGAGGTGCCCGACACACTCCGCATCGCGCTGTACAACAGCTACGTCGGAGCCATATCGCTCGCCGACGCGGGCGCCGTCGAGGCGATCGTCCGGATCGTTCGACGCGCGCCCGGCGTGGGTGATACGGTTCGGGCGGTCGTGCAGGCGATCGACACCCTGAGTGCGGGAGTTCCGATCCCCTCCGATGGAGCGGTGCTCGCCGGCCGCGGCCGTGGTGCCGCCTACCTCCTCGCGAGTATCGCAGTGGGGGACACGGTGAGCTGGACGATGCGCTTTCCTGGAGCGACGGCGCCGATCGCCGAGATGATCGCCGGCGATCCCCAGCTGCTGCGTGCGGGGGGTTCGCTGGCGCCCTTCGCGGGCACCGTGGCCGCAGAACGACATCCGCGCACCGCCATCGCCGTGTCGGCCGGGCGCAAGGCACTCCTCATCACCGTGGACGGCCGGCAGGCGGGTTACAGTGTGGGCATGACGCTGGTCGAACTGACTGCGCTCATGACCCGCCTCGGGGCGACCGAGGCACTCAACGTCGACGGCGGTGGCTCGACGACGATGTTCGCCGGTGGGAGAGTGGTGAACCGACCGTCGGACGGTAGCGAACGGCCAGTGGCCAATGCCATTGCCGTGGTGGGACCGGCTGCAGGGACATGCCCATAGCCTGGCGTGGCGTCCGGGCGCGTCCCGACAATTCTCTTGCATCATCGGATCGCGGTTTTACTGGCGCAGTGCAAGACGGCCGGCATCGCAAATGGGGATCAGGGGGCGTACGAAAGACGGCCGCCGCGGCGACAATGGCCCAGCGAAGGAGCATCGGCGCACGAGGTGCGACGGCCGACCCATCGCGGCGCGTCGCAGCGTGGAACGCCCTGAATACGTCTCGCGCGTCAGACGGACGATCGTTCGCCGACTTCTCAGGCAACGCTCGACGACCGCGATTTCGGACGTTCAACGTTGGGAGACGACCCTTCGCGCAGCGACGGCGAATTGCAGGAAGTATTTGCTGAGATACTCCCCCAGGTCTGGCTCCGCGGTCTCATCGAAGAACACGCGGCAAAACTGCTCGCGCGCCCGCAGCACCTCTCGACGCTGAGGGAGCGTCCAGCGGGCGTCAGCCGCCGTCAGATCAAAGAGCTCGAGCGCGCGGTCGAACGCTCGCTCGCACCGATCGTGCTTGCCCTGCGCATGTGCCCGGAGTGAGCGGTCGACTTCACTGCCCACGTTACCGAGTTGTTCCATGAGCGGCAGCGTGTGCCATCGCCCCGCGGCAAGAGATGAATGGACGGGAGGAGATGTCATTCGCGGCGAATGAGTGAATCGACGACTCGGCGGATCTCCGATTGTAACGCGACATCCTCGACCCCTCGCGATCGATTGCCCTGACCCGGACGCACGTTGATCATCGAATCGAACTCGATCCACGCGTCGCCACTTTCGTCGGGGTAGATATTGATTCCCCACACGTCAGCCTGTCGCGATCCATCCTGAAGGAGGATGGCCTCCTCGTCCGAGTGAAGCTCGCCGCCGATCGCCATCACTCGCCGGTGGATGTCGACGCATGCCTTTGCCATGTCGCCAAAGCGCCGCTCCGCGATTTCCCTGACATCCTGGATCGAAATCGGTTCGCGGATTACTCGGGGCGGGTCGACACTCATGCGCAGAAGATAGCGTGCC
>JBKJMP010000558.1:0-9521 GCA_046596395.1 Gemmatimonadaceae bacterium | reverse complement strand
ACCAACCCCAACTCCCGCTCCCATGTCCTACGCCGGACCTGCCGCCCCACGCTCCGCAAAGCGCCCCGTTTCCCCTCGCCCCCCAGCCGTCACGAGGGCGACATCGTCCGACTGGCGGCAGCTCGCGGTCTTCGGCGCCGGCCTCGCCCTCGGCATCGCCCTTGGCGCCGGTGTAGCGCTCCTCGCCGCTCCCCAGGATGGTGAGCAGACGCGCGACGACATCCGCCGACGCGTCCGGCGCACGCGCCGCATGCTCGAAGACCGCGGCACGAACGCCTGGAGCGGGGTCAGGAAGGAGCTCCGCCTCGCGAAGAAGGCCCTTCTCCGCAGAAAGGCGGAGGCAGCGAGGGCCGAGGCTACCGAAGTTTCCTGAGCTCCTCGGCGGCCTCGCTTCGATACGTCGCATCATTGTAGTCCATCAGCGCCCCGCTGGCCGCGCGGCGATACTGCTCGCGCGCACTGTCCCGCCTGTCGCGCGCCGCATACACGCGCGCCAGGTCGAGGCGATGGACGATGCGGCCCGGATCGAGTCGCGCGGACTCCTCCATGAAGCGCTGCGCGTCGTCCCAGCTCGCGGTGTCGAAGACCTTCCCGCCCAGCAGGCGCCGCGCAAGAAAGCGCGTGACGCCGTTGAGACGCATCACGTTGTAGTTCCACATGCCCACCACGTGCATCGCGCCCGCGTGCTGGCGGTCGAGACGCAGGGCTTCGAGCGCATGCATCCGGATGTCGGCTGCATACTTCACGCGCTCCCGCGGGCCGATGGACAGGGCGCGGCGGCCCAGTACCTTGGCGAGATGGAAGTGCGCGTCGGCACTGGCGGGGCTCTCCACCACGGCGCGCCGGGCATATAGTTCGGCCAGCACGTACAGCCGCTCGCGCTCCCTGGCATCCGGGTGATATTCACCGACGTCCACCGCCGTGCCCACGACCTTCAAGTGGGAATCCACGGCTGAGGAATCGAGGCGGACGGCCTCCTCGAAGTGGTGGAGGGCGAGCACGCCGTTCCGCGCTGCGAACGCGTTGTTACCGAGCACGAGGTGGTCGGCTGCCGTCTGTGCTGCAAGACGATCGGTGGCGGTGGCGAGCGCGACGACGACGACACTGATGAGAACGACTGTGCGGGACACGATCATGCCGAACCGGGAACCAGGTGACTGAGCAAGCAGGCAGCGAGAAGGACACGAACACTACACCGCAGCGGTCAGAATGCTCGCGCTGAGGCTCATCGAGCGTAAGCGCGATGGTGGGCACATCGATCCGGGTGAGTGGCGGGCAATTGCGAACGCATACGCTGCGGGCCACGTGCCCGACTACCAGATGGCGTCGCTCCTGATGGCGTGCTTCCTCCGCGGTCTCGATCGCGGGGAGACGCACGCACTGACCGATGCCATGCTCCGCAGCGGTGAGACTCTCGACCTCGGGTACCTGAATCGTCCGCGCATCGACAAGCATTCCACGGGCGGCGTCGGTGACAAGGTGTCGATCGTGCTCGCACCGCTCATCTCGTCCCTCGGCGTGGCGGTGCCGATGATGTCGGGACGGGGGCTCGGCCACACCGGAGGCACGCTCGACAAGCTCGAGTCGATCCCGGGGTTCGAGACGAACCAGACGCTCGATGCCGCGAAGCAATTGCTCGAAACGCTGAACTGCGCGCTCATTGGCCAGACCGCCGAAATCGCGCCGGCGGATCGCAAGATGTACGCACTACGGGATGCGACCGGCACCGTTGAGTCCATCCCCCTGATTGCCGCGAGCATCATGAGCAAGAAACTCGCGGAAGGGCTCACGGGGCTGGTGCTCGACGTGAAGCGCGGTTCGGGCGCGTTCCTTCCGCCACTCGAGCGCGGGCTCGAGCTCGCGCGGACGATGATCGAGCTCGGTGCGGACTACAGTTGTCCCGTCGTCGCACTGATTACCGCGATGGACCGGCCGTTGGGTCGTGCCTGCGGCAATGCGCTCGAAGTCGAGGAAGCGATTCTCGCGCTGCGCGGGGAAGGGCCGCCCGACCTCATGGCGGTCACCTACGGTCTCGGCGCAGAGATGCTCGTGCTCGCCGGTCATGCCCGCGATCACGAGCATGCGCTGGTCATGATGGAGAGGCAGATCAGCACTGGACACGCGGCGGAGCATTTCCAGCGAATCGTGGAAGCACAGGGGGGCAACCCCGCCGTCGTCGACGATCCGGCGCTGCTGCCCCAGGCCGCCGAAGTCGAGCTGTTTCCGGCGCCGCGACGCGGATTCATCTCGCGCGTGGAACCCAGGACGATCGGTCGCGGGATTGCCGCGCTCGGCGGCGGCCGGACGTCGATGGAAGACAAGCTCGACCTCTCGGTTGGGTTCGTGATCACCGCCCGCCCGGGTGATTGGGTCGAGAAAGGCGAGCCACTTGCAACGATCTTCGCGCGCGATCGCGCAGGCATCGACAGCGGGAAGGGTACGCTTCGCACCGCCATCACCATTGCCGACGAAGCCGATCGCCCCCTGCCGCTCATCTCGCATCGGGTGACGGCACAGGGCGTGGAGCTGCTCGCCGGTTAGTTTTTCGAGTGAACGAGGGTCAGGCCCACACTCCAGGGACGACTGCCATGCCTCCGAAAATCGCCAGGTTCGCCGGTCTCGGCGCCTTCGCCGCCTGTGGCGGCATTGCCGCCCTCTTCGCGCTGTTCGTCTTCATCACGCGCCCAACGTCAACGTCGGGAATGGATGCGACGTCGCGCTTCCTCGCGTGGTTCGCCGTGGCAGGCGTGTTGCTCGCGCTGCTGCTGGTGCACGTCGTCCTCGGACGTCAACTGCTGGCGCTGTCGCGCGGGGCGCCGACGAGGATTTAGCGCTTTGAGTTGGAACGAGGTGGAGTGTGTATGCTCCCGCGCACGAGCAAGAGCCTGAGCGTGAAGCCTGGAGGCTCACGCTCACGCTCACGTTCGCGCTCCCGCCGAAGGCTCAGTCTGACTCAGGGCACCAGGCGGTCAGCGCGGCGCGCCGAACACCTGCACCCAGTATCGCCGGCCCGTCGAGCTCGTGGCCATGCCGGCGCCCATCTCGGTGTAATTCGGCGACACGATGTTCGCGCGGTGGCCGGGCGACGTCATCCATCCCGCGACGACGGCCGCGGGCGACGGCTGTCCCTCGGCGATGTTCTCTCCCGACGCGCGCATGCGATAGCCCACCGCCGTCAGCCGCGAGGCGAGCGTTGGCCACTGCGCGCCGCGAATCTCGTGGGCCATCGTCCGTGCAGTGGCCATCTGGTTGGCGTGCATCTGCGCAGCGCGCATCAGCGCTTCACTCCGCGCGAGCGGGATCAGCCCGAGCGTTCGGCGCTCGTCTCCCGTGCGCACGACGACCTCCTCAGCAGCGGGCGCGAGTGAGACCGACGAAGGGGTTGGGGTCGATGTGTCGGTTCCAACCGCTGGAGTTGACCGAGGGGTACACCCGTGGAGCACGAGCGCGAGCACGGAGGCGAACAGGACAGCGCGCGGAGCGGCGGATACGGCCATGGTTTTCATACTTGACCGCGATCTCGATGTTCCCGTCATGCGCATGCGACGAGCGCGATTGAGGGCCGAGCACCTACCGCTATAAGCCGAACGGCTGTAGCCTCCGCGATGCCTGGAAAGAAGCGGTTTCGCCGCAGTGCACCGATCCCCGTCCTCGACCCTGGGCCGTGCTCACTCTATCGCGCTCCAGACGGGTCCATCGCCAAGGACCTCAGCGGGGACGCGCTGCGTAAGGCCGTCGAGAGTCGCGAGGGGACCCTCTGGGTCGATCTCGACCTCTCCAACCCCGAGCAGTTCGCGCTGCTGAAGGACTTGTTCCACTTCCATCCGCTCGCGATGGAAGATGCGATGAATCCAACGAGCCGAGTGAAGGTGGATGAGTATCCCACCTTCCTCGTGGTGGTGGCGCGCGTCGTGAGCTTCCTCGACACCACGCCCGATCCGTACGACATCGAGACGGCGAACATCACGATCTTCATCACCGAGCGGGCGGTCATCACGACGCACCTCGAGAACCTCCCGGTCGTCCGATATCTCGTGGACACGTTGCGCTCGAATCCCGACCTGATGGCGCGCGGGCCGGCGCGCATCGCGCATTTCGTGCTCGACGCCGCGGTAGACGCGTACTTCCCGATCCTTGACCAGCTCGACGAGTTCGTGGACGACATCGAAAGCCGCGTCTTCGGGCAATTCGATGAGCAGCTGCTGCACGAGATTTTCACGGTGAAGCGGCTCGTCATCTCGCTCCGGCGGTACCTCGCGCCGCAGCGTGAGGTCTTGAGCCAGCTCACGATGCGTCCGTCGCCGTTCCTGCCGAACGACGCGCAGCTCTACTTCCGCGACGTCCACGATCACATGCTCCGCATCACGGATTCGCTGGACAGCTACCGCGACTTGCTGAGCAGCACCCTCGACGCCTACCTCACGCAGGTGTCCAACCGCCTTGGCGCGGTGTCGAAAGGGCTGGCCACGGTCGGTGCCCTGAGCGTGCCATTCGTCGTGATCGCCGGTGTGTACGGGATGAACTTCGAGCACATTCCGCTCTCGACGCACCGCTGGGGATTCGAGATCATGGTGGCGATCCAGGTGGGCGTGGGCGTTGGGCTGATGCTATGGCTTCGGCGACAGAAGTGGATCTGACGGGCAACGCGGGTGACGACCGTCACCGCATTCCTGCGAGCCACATCCCATTGTTGAGGCAATGCGAACCGACGACGGTTACGTGCATGCGTGGACGATGATGGCAGCGGTGCCGACCGATGTCTGGGCGCCGCTGCGCACCGATGTGGTCGAGGTGCTCCGGGCGGTGAGCCGAAGGCTGGAGCTTCACCGCGATGATTCGGACCTCGCGGTCCTGCGCGGGCCGAACGGGTTCGGTTCGCTCGTGCTGGAAGCCGATCGCGTGGCCTTCAACGGCAACGCATTCCTCGGCCAGGCGGCCGAGCCGTTCTCGCTCGAGCGGGTCGCGAGCCACGGCGTGATCGCGAAGGTCGGCGGGGCAGGGCAGCGCCGCGCCGTGCACCGCTGCGACACGCGCGGACATCCGTACGACCTCGCGGTGTGCGCGTCGCTGCTCGTAGTGCTGCGTCATCTCGGGGAGTCATCGCGCCTCGGCACGACGGGTTCGCTCCGCGGCGGCTGGGGCAACGCGGCCGCGCTCGTCCGCGAGACGCTCGGCGAGCAGGGGCAGCTCGTGCAGACGGAGCACGGCATGCTGCGGTGGATGGAAGCGCCGCGAAGGAGCGAGCGCGAGCGGTCGAGCGCGTGAACGCAAAGGACCCGCACGAAAAGGTGCGGGTCCTTCGCTTCGCTCAGGACGACAAGCGAATCAGATATCGAGGTTGCTCGCGAACTTCGCGTTCGCCTCGATGAACACGCGCCGCGGCTCGACTTCATCGCCCATGAGCGTCCGGAAGATCTCGTCGGCCGTGATGGCATCCTCCACGTTCACCTTGAGCAGCGTGCGCGTGTTGGGATCCATCGTGGTGTCGAACAGCTGATCGGCGTTCATCTCGCCGAGTCCCTTGTAGCGCTGGATGTTGAGCCCCGTCTTGCCGTCGGGGACCATGCGGCGCGCAATCTCGTCGCGCTCCTTGAGATCGAAGGCGTAGTACGCCTCCTTGCCCTTCGCCACGCGGAAGAGCGGCGGCTGCGCGATGTAGACGAAGCCCGCCTCGATGAGCTCCGGCATCTGCCGGTAGAAGAACGTGAGCAGCAGCGTGCGAATGTGCGCCCCATCCACGTCGGCGTCGGTCATGATGATGACCTTGTGGTAGCGCGCCTTCTCGATCGTGAACTCGTCCTTGATGCCCGTGCCGAGGGCGGTGATGATCGTCCGGATTTCCTCGTTGGAGAGCACCTTGTCGATGCGCGCCTTCTCGACGTTGATGATCTTGCCGCGCAGCGGAAGAATCGCCTGGAACTCGCGCTTGCGCCCCTGCTTGGCCGAGCCGCCTGCCGAGTCACCTTCGACGAGGTAGATCTCACACAATGCCGGGTCCGTCAGCGAACAATCGGCGAGCTTGCCGGGCAGGTTGCCAACGTCGAGCGCGCTCTTGCGACGCGTGAGGTCGCGTGCCTTGCGTGCCGCCTCGCGCGCGCGGGCTGCCGACATCGCCTTGTCGATCACGATGTTCGCCGTGCGCGGGTGCTCCTCGAGGTACGCCGCGAGCCACTCGTTCACGACGGTCTTCACTGCCGACTCGACCTCGGAGTTGCCGAGCTTCGTCTTGGTCTGCCCCTCGAACTGCGGCTCGTGCACCTTCACCGACAACACGGCGGTGAGGCCTTCACGCACGTCATCGCCCGAGAGGACGGTCTCCTTGTCCTTCTTCGACAGCGAAGACTTCTGGATGTACTGGTTGATGACGCGGGTCAACGCGCTCTTGAAGCCGGTGAGGTGCGTGCCGCCTTCGTGCGTGTTGATGTTGTTGACGAACGAGAAGACGCTGTCCTGGTAACCGTCGTTGTACTGCATCGCGAGCTCGATGCCCACGTCGTCCTTCGTCGTCTCGAGGTAGATCACCTCGCTGTGCAACGCCTTCCGGTTCGTGTTCAGGTGCTGCACGAATTCGCGCAGCCCGTTCTTTGCCAGGAAGGTTTCCTCCTTCTCCTGCTCGGGACGCTCGTCCTTGAGCGTGATGGTCACGCCCTTGTTCAGGAACGAGAGCTCGCGCAGCCGTGACGCCAGCGTGCCGTAGTTGTAGACGAGCTCCGTGAAAATCATGTGATCCGGACGGAACCAGACCTTCGTGCCCGTCTGCTTCTTCGGGACTTCGCCGAGCACCTTGAGCTTCGTCTGCGTGGCACCACGCATGAAGTCCATGTAGTGCTCCTTGCCGTCGCGCTTCACCCACACCTTGAGGATCTCAGAGAGCGCATTCACGACGGAAACGCCGACGCCGTGCAGTCCACCCGACACCTTGTACGAGTCCTTGTCGAACTTTCCGCCCGCGTGCAGGACCGTCATCGCCAACTCGACGCCCGGGATCTTCTCGATGGGATGCATGTCAACGGGGATGCCGCGCCCGTTGTCCTCCACCGTGATCGAGTTGTCCGCGTGGATGATGACGCTCACCTTGTCGGCGAATCCCGCCAGCGCCTCGTCGATGGAGTTGTCGACCACCTCGTAGACGAGATGGTGCAGCCCGCGCTCGGACGTGGACCCGATGTACATGCCCGGGCGTTTCCGCACCGCCTCGAGTCCCTTCAGTACCGTGATCTGACCCGCGCCGTACTCGTTCGTCGCGGCCTTGTCGAGAATCTTCGTCATGAATGTCGAGCGGAGTGGAGGCGAGACACGACGCCCGAAGACATGCCGAAGACGGGGGCGTCGGTTAGACGCGGAAATCTACCCCGGAACGCCCGGAAAAGCAAGCGGAAGCACACGGCGCAACCCCTTGTTCCACATACACTTACGAGATTGGCAAAGTCGATGCATCAGGGGCGCCAGAAAAGCCGCCAAAAAAGAGGCTCGCGGCTCAGCCGCGGCGGATCAGCCAGCGAATCTTTCTCACCGGGTTGCGCCCCTCCTTCGCGTTCAACGCACGCGGCAGCTCTGGCTCCACCACCGACAGCTCCATCATCCACGCATTCGTCGTCACGTGCACGAACAGCGTGCCGTCCGCGGAGATCGACTGCGGCACCGTGACGAGCGCGATTTGCGGTCCCACGAGCGATGGCCACTCAGGGATGATTCCCGCCTGCTCGACGCGCGCCGTGATCCCCGCAGTCGCGAGTACGCCGGCGAGCACGTCGCCCAACGCTGACGGCGGCTTCTTCTTCGCCGGCGTCATGCCGCTCCCTCGTGGGCGAGTCCATCGTCGTCTGCGGTTACGACACCGTCCGCGATGCGCCAGCGCGCAAGCTGCGTCAATGCCGGCGGAATGTCGCTCTCCCTCGGGACCGTCATCACCGTCTGGCCCATTGCATGCTCGCCGAGTAACTCGAGGATGCGGCTCGACCGACGGAGGTCGAGCTCCGCGAACGGATCATCGAGCAACAGCATCGGAGACGCGCCGAGGCGTTCGCGTAGCGTCTCGCCCTCGAGTAGGCGTAGCGCGATGGCACCCGTGCGCTGCTGTCCCGCCGATCCGAATGCGCGCAACTCGCGCCCCGCCAGCGTGAGCGCGAGATCATCGCGATGCGGACCCGCGTGCGTCAGGCAGCGTCGCACGTCGAGCGTGCGCTTCTCCTCGAGCGCGCGGGCAAGCGCCGCGGCGACATCGGCAACCTCGGTCGACGCGGGCTCGAGTGCGGAGGCATATCGCAGTGAAACGGTCGAGGGCTCACCGATGAGACGGCACACCACCGCGAACCTCGGCGCCGCCTGCTCGGCCCACAGTACGCGCTCGCGCCAGAGCACCGCGCCGTGCTCCGCGAGCGGCGCCTCCCACACGGCAATGCGCTGCTCCGCCTTCGCTCCCGACGACCGCATCGCATCACGCAGCGCCGCGTTGCGCTGCGCGAGCGCGTGCCGGTAGCGCTGTAACGCCGCAAGATACGGCCGCGACGAAAGCGCGAGCAGGATGTCGAGGTAGCGGCGTCGCGCGCTCGGCGCGCCCGCCACGAGGTCCACGTCGGCGGGAGAGAAGAGCACGCATGGCAGCGCACCGAGTGCGTCGCTGAGACGCTGCGGCTCGCCGCCACCGAGCTTCACGCGCTTGCGCCGCCCCTGCCGCTCGAAGCCTGCCGCGATCTCGTGGTGTGCGCCGCCGTCCGTCCGTGCGGACACGTGGAACCCAGGTGCACCGAACCGCACCACGTCCACGTCGCGCGCGCCGCGGACGGAGCGCAGCAGATGGAGATAGTAGATCGCCTCCAGCAGGTTGGACTTGCCCTGCCCGTTGTCGCCGACCACCACCACGCCCGCCGCGGGAAACGCGAGGTTCACGTGCGCGAGGTTGCGGAAGTCGCGCAGCGCGAGCGTGCGAAGCGTGATCCGCGCCACAGGGCTCACAGCCCCGTGAACTTCGCCGGTCGCTTCTCCATGAACGCGTGCATCCCCTCGGCCTTGTCCTTCGTGGCGGACAGCATGCCGAAATACGCGGCCTCGAGCGCGATCGCGTCGTCGAGCGCCATGTCCTGGCCGCGGTCTACCGCTTCGATGCAGTGCGCCAGCGCCTGTGGCCCGTTGGCGAGGATGCCGGCAAGCATGGCACGCGAAGCTTCGATGAGTGCGTCCGGCGCCACCACGCGGTTCACGAGGCCAATGCGGTACGCCTCGGCCGCATCGATCATCTCGCCGGTGAGCAGCAACTCCAGCGCGCGTCCCTTGCCGACCAGGCGGGGAAGGCGCTGTGATCCGCCATATCCCGGGGTGATGCCGAGCTTCACTTCCGGCTGGCCGAACTTTGCCTTCTCGGATGCAATCCTGATGTGGCAGGCCATCGCGAGCTCACATCCGCCGCCGAGCGCGAAGCCGTTCACGGCGGCAAGCGTCGGCTTGCGCGACGTCTCGAAGCGGCGGAAGGTGCGCTGGCCACGCATCGCCCGGGCCTTGCCCTCGAGGGCGCTCTGGTCCGC
>JBKJMP010000474.1:0-3634 GCA_046596395.1 Gemmatimonadaceae bacterium | reverse complement strand
ATGCCCTTGATCGGGATGTCGATGCCCCCTTGCGATGGGATGTACACTTTCTCGTGGCGAGACCGAGCGTCGCGAAGACGATCCGCGAGCCGGACCACATCGGACAGCGTCGCCGGGTCGGTAATCTCGTCATGCCGGTCGTCGAGCACCGAGCGCAGCTTGCCCACTCGGCGTGAGAGGAGCTCGGTGACGAGTGACGCGAGGGCAGTGAACGACTTGCCGACGGCATCGAGGTTCTTCCAGTCCGCCAGCGCTCGGCGAATCTGGCGCGCGCTCTCGTCGGCGCGGGGGAGCCGCGCGGCCATGAAGCGCAGCTCGATGCGCAGGTCGCGCCGGCTCACTTCTGATTTCGCGAGTGCCTCGTCATAGAGCGCACGAGACAGCACTTCGCGGAAGAAGATGTTGCGGTAGGCCTCGTCCGAGGGGCTCGCGATCACGCGCGCGGCGGCGAGCACGTACGCCACGACCGGGTCGTCGGAGAGCGCTCGGCCCTGTGCGAGGCGGCATGGGATGCCCGCGTTGAGGAAGGCAGCCTCGAGCCGGTTGCCGATGTCGTGCTTGCGGTACAGGAGCGCGACGTCGCCCCACGGATGGCCATTCGCCTCACGGTCGCGCCGGATGTCCTCGACGATCCAGGCTTCCTCGAGGTCGTCGGTGTCGAAGCCGACGGTGCTCACCGGGAACGTTCCCGCGCGGTCGGCACGCGGGACGATCTTGTTCTCGAAGATCGGCGTGTTGAGCGTCACGAGCTTTCGTGCGAGCGCGAAGACGTCCTGCGGACAGCGCCGGTTCTCCTCGAGGTGGATGATCTCTGCGCGGAGGTCCAGGTCACTCACGAAGTCGCGAAACACGGAAGGGTCGGCGCCCGCCCACGAATAGATCGACTGCTCGTCATCGCCGACGGCGAAGACGTGCCGGTGGTCGCGCGCGAGCGCACGCACGACGCGGTACTGCACCGGATTGAGGTCCTGGAACTCGTCCACGAGCACCACGTCCCAGCGCGAACGCACTCCCGCCGAATCCTCCGGGCGCTCGAGCAACTCGGCGGCCTTGAGAATGAGCGTGTCGAAGTCCACGAGCTTGCGGTCGGTCAGGAACTGTTCGTAGCGGTGGAACAGGATCAGGTCATCGTGCATCAGCGAGTCACCGCGGAAGCGGTGCGCGGAGAATCGCGTCAGCGTGTTGCGATGCCAGCGCCGGTAGCCCTCGAGGCGACGGAGCGCCGTGAGCTGGTACTCCTCGTCCGCGATGCCGAAGCCTGGCTCGAGCAGCACGTGAGCGCCGAGCTCGCGGAGGAGCGTCGAGCAGAAGGCGTGGATGGTGCCGCGCTGGATCTTGTCGGCGTCGTGCCTGCCGAGCCGGTCCTCGAGGCGGTGGGTGATCTCGCCGGCGGCCTTGTTGGTGAACGTGAACGCGCAGATGCGCCCCGGATCGATGCCGTGGTGCTGGATGAGGTAGTTGATCCGCTCGATGAGGCAGAACGTCTTGCCGGCACCCGGGCCCGCGAGCACGAGCAGGGAGCCCACTGGAGCCTCGATCGCGCGCTGCTGCGATGGCGACGGAAGTTTTCTATCTGCTACCGGGCTGGCCTCCGTCGTCACGCGCTACTTCCGCGGCGTGAGGTAGCGCTTGTCGATCATCATGTGCACGCCCACGTTGCCATCCACGAGCTGCGTGATGCGCAGGTCGGCCGCCATCGACGCCACCTGGTACGCCTGCGTCTGCGTGATCCCCTGCTTCTCCTGGAGCAGCTTCACCATCTCCGTCACCGCAACCTTCGTCGCCACCACGAGCGACGTATCCGTCCCCATCGCAATCCAGTGCGTGGGCGTTTCGCCGCGCGGCCACTCGAGCTTCATATCCTTGCGGACCACCACCTGGATGCGCCCGCGCAGGTTCGTCTCGAGCCCCGTCTGGTTTACCTCGCCGTCGCCCTGCGCGGCATGTCCGTCGCCCAGCTCGAGCAGCGCGCCCTTCACGAACACGGGGATGTAGAGCGTCGTCCCCGCAACGAGCTCCTTGTTGTCCAGGTTCCCCGCATGCCTGCTCGGCGGATTGCTACTCACGCGCCCCAGCGCTGGCGCCGGGGCCACCCCGATCGAGCCGAAGAACGGGCGCAAAGGGACGACCACGCCCGGTGCGATCTCCGCCGTCATCCGCTCGCGGTCCATCGGAATCAGCTTGCTGCCACGCACCTCGCACAGCTCGCGAATGAATCCGCTGCAGCCGTTGTAGCCATAGGCGATGGGCAGCGTGATCGACTGGATGCGTACCTCGAGCACGTCACCGGAATCGGCCTCCTCGACGTAAATGGGACCCGTCAGGATGTGCCCACCGGGACCCTTCAGCGATCCCGTGTCCTCGCGAACGATGTCGCGCAGGTTCTGCGGCACATCCTCCGGCCTCACGCCGATGCGCTCGAGACCGGCGGGGGTGTTCGTGAGCATGGTTTCGACGTCCACCATGTCGCCCGAACGAATGCGAAGCGCGGGCTTCGCCTCCGACCAGTAGTAGCCGTAGGCAACCGTGGCTGGCGTGGCAGGCAACTGGTGCACACGCTGCGCTTCCACGGTTGTCGAGGCCGCTGCGAGAAAAATTACAACAGCCGCAAGCCGTTTAGTGATAGGCATTTAGCTCACTCTAGTCGAAGTAAACAGCGCCAAATGTTCCCGTGGAACTCCTTTTGCAAACGTGCGCTGTGTCACGAAATCAGTCCACCACCTCAGGCCCATTGGTTCATGCGCTCACGCCACGCCTTCGCCGCCATCGCGGTCGCCGCAACGATGATCTCCGCACCACTCAGCGCCCAAGTCGGGACGCTGACGCCGTGGGACGTCTTCGTCTACCAGAACTTCGGAATGCAGAACACCGAAGTGAACGGCAAGATCGCGATCGGGGGCAATGCGACGTTCGACTACTGGCGCGTGGGACATCGCCTGACAACAGGCACCTCGGAATACAGTCTCTTCGTAGGGAACAACTTCTCGGCATTCGAAGGCTCGGTAGCCGAAGGGCGGACCTACGTGGGTGGAACATACAGTGGAACGAACGTGGGCTATCCTGCCGCCTATCCCCCCGAAGTCGGTGGGACGCCCCCGTTCGATTTCATGGCCGAGATGCAGCGGCTGACCAACATCTCGAATAACTACGCAGCCACCGCGGCGAACGGCACCGTACAACTCATCAACGGCAACGAGCTCGCGTTCATCGGCAACCAGCAGTACAACATCTTCGAAATCTCCATCGCGCAGTTGCAACAGGGAACGGGCGGCTACCAGTTCGTCGCGCCCACCGGCTCCACGAACATCGTGAACGTCATCGGTTCGTCGACCAACTCCGCATTCGCGAATGCCTCGTTCTACTTCGGCTGCACGGAAGCAGGCAACGAAGCCTCCTGCCAGACGGGAACGAACGAGAACACGCCGTCGGGCGCCTCGTACGCCCTCTGGAACTTCAACCAGCAGATCGACCTCCTTCTCGGCGGACCGGTACACGGCAGCATCATGGCCCCGAACGCCGCGGTCACGTTCGGTATCGGCGACGTGGTCGGCACGGTGGTGGTCAAGAGCGGCTACGCGAGCGCGGAGTTCTACAGCGCCCGCGACTTCGAAGGCTACGCACCGGAGACGGTAAC
>JBKJMP010000438.1:0-3963 GCA_046596395.1 Gemmatimonadaceae bacterium | reverse complement strand
ATGATGCCGGCGGAGCAGTGGGCGGGCAGCGACACGCTGCGCGGCGCGGCTGGCTTATGGTCCTTCCTCTTGTTGCCGGTCGCCGGCGCGCTGCTCGCCCGGGTAGTGCCGCGCGACTGATAAAGCCGAGTTTGGGGTCGACAGGAAGCGCCCCTATCCCCCAAACCGGCTTGCAGACTCCGAACTCAGTACTCCCCATTGCCAACGCCAGACTCGGCTTTCAACACGTTCTAGCGTCCCCCTCCTGATTGTCGTATTGTCGGGTACACGTTCGGTATGCGACGCAGTCGACCCACATCACGGCTGGAGGCGACCATGTCGGCAGCGGTTCCCCCTCGCGGCACCAGCGCACCCATCTCACAGCCGGGTGCGCTCCCCCCGCCCGGTGCCCCCCTCGAGAGCGAGGATGCACTCAAGCAAGTGTTCTTCGCCGAGTACGCGGCGCTCACCGAGGAAGCACATACGGCGCTCGGTGACCCGAAGTCGCCGCTCACCACCAAGGTCGTCGAAGGCGCCTTCGTGCGTGCCTGGGATGCGCGCGCGACGCTGCTCACAATGGAGCAACTCGAGAAGTTCCTGATCGACGACGTGCACCATGCGTCGGCACGCGCGTTGAGCCGGCGAGTCGCTGCGCACCGGTTCGCCGGGCACGCTTCGGCGGACACCGCGCACACCATCAAGCCGACCACGCCCGAAGAGTCGTGGACTCACGTGCAACACGCGCTGCATGGAGAGGAGCACCGTCCAAGCACGCTCGCGGCGGTCGCCAAGGCCTCGCGACACGAGGCGGCGGGGCACATTGGCGGCATTGCGAAGGGGGGGAACGTGTGGGTCGCCGTTCTCGTCGTCGCCCTCGTGCTCGGCGCGGCGTTCGGTGCGGTCACGGTGATGAATCGCGCCGCGGCCAAGGGCAAGGAGCTGCGGGCCGTGAACTCCACGGACGTGCGACAGGTGGCATCGCCCGCAGGCCGCACGGGCGACGTGCAGCTCACGGACGGCAGCACCGCGCACATGGCGCCGACCACGAAGCTCACCATACCGAATGACTTCGGCCCGGAGTTGCGCGGCGTGAAAGTCGAAGGTGCGGTCGCGTTCGACGTCGCCCCGAACCTCGAGCACCCGTTCCATGCCTTCGTGCGCGACGTGGCCGTGGTCGCGACAGGCACGTCGTTCACCGTGAGCTCGTATCCCACGGATAGCGGCGTCACCATCGTGGTGAGCGAGGGCTCGGTCGAGGTGCGCCGGGGCGAGGAGGTAATGCCCGTCGCCGCCGGCGCGGGTCTCGTGGCGCTTGCCGGCGCACCGATGCGCCCCGCCACGGAGGAGGAGCGCGAGGACGCAGCGGGATGGCGGACGGGCACTCTCGCGATCAACAACAAGCCGCTGCGCAATGCGCTGGAGCTCATCTCGCGGTGGTACAAGTTCGACATCCGCCTGCCGGACACGACACTCAACTCTCGTCCGGTCACGCTCCGTGTCTCCATCGATTCGTCGATGCAGGCCATTGCCGCGGTGGAAAAGAGCGCGGGCCTCAAGTTCGGGTACATCGGCCCGAACATGGTCTTCCGCGATACCGCCGACAAGCGAACGAGGTAACACACGTTGCATGTCTGTTCCTGCGGCGCCCGCGTCACCGACGCGGGCGTTTTTTTCCCCCCCGCGTAAGCGGAGCGGACTAAAGCTTCTAATCTCGCCCGCCGATACTCATCGAGCACGTCATATCCCGGGGTGACCCCCGGAATGCGACGTGCGGAGCCGCTCCTCCGAACGATGAGGTCCATTAGGTGCGAGTCGCAAAGCAGATTGCAGTCTCGTTTCCGCTCGAGCGCCGTTTGCCGCTCCTCATGGCCGCACTCCTGTCCGCGGTCGTCGGCATTTTTGGCTGGGTGGCACAGCGCGAGATCACGCGCGCGCTCGAGGCGTCGGCGGGCGAGCGGCTCGAGAGCGCGGCACAGCGGCTTGCGAAGACGCTGTCCGATGGCGTGGCTGCGCTGAATGTCAGCGCGCGGGAGACCGCGAGCGACTCCGCGATCATGCGCGCGATCGCTACGCCAACGCCGGCAACGCTCGCGGCAGCGTGGACGGTGCTGTCTCGGCAGACGGAAGCAAGTCCGACGACGGGCGCCCTCTGGACCGCCGACTGCCGCCAGCTCGTCGTAAGCGGCCCGCTCGGCGCAACTGCCGAGCTGGCGCGATGCCCCGCCACGACACCGGGCGCATCGAGCGACGAGTCGGTCAGGCCGTTGGTCGCGATCGACGGGTGGGTGCACCTGTCGATCGTCACGCCTGTCGTGCGCGTGCCATCCGACACTGTCGGTTACGTGGTACGACTCGGCCGTCTCGCCACCGAGTCCAGTGGGGGATTGCTCCAGAGTCTCATCGGTCCAGGGGTCTCGGTCCTGATCGGTAATCGCTCCGGACCTGCGCTCTGGACCGACCTCACGCGCATGGTCGCGGGGCCGCCGAGAACGGCGACGATCGGCTCCCGCATGCGCTACACCACCGCCGATGATGAGGAGCAACTCGCATCTGCGATGGACATCGCGTCCACGCCGTTGCGCTTCTGGGTGCAGATGCCGTACGCCACGGCTGTCGCGGCGCGGTATCGTACGCTGACCGTGCTCGGGATGGTGGCGCTCGCATGCCTCCTTGCCGGCGTGGCGGGCGCCTGGTACCTGAGTAACCAGGTCACGCGGCCGATCATCGAGCTCACCCATGCGACGAAGGACTTCGGCGGCGGAGATTACGCACGCCGCGTTGTCTCCTCGCGGAGCGACGAGCTCGGCGGGCTGGTGTCGTCGTTCAATGGCATGGCCGAGCGCGTCCAGCAGAGCACGGAGGCGCTCGGCGTGCAGACGCAGGAGCTCGAGGCGCACTTCCGCGCGGCGCAGGCGCTCGCGCACGAGCTCGAGTTGTCGAACCAGGAGCGCACCGAAGCGCTGCAGGAGATGAAGGTCGCGCTGTACGAGAAGGCCGTCGCGCAGCAGCTACTCGACGAGGTCGTTGCGCAGGCGCCGGTGGGAATCGCGGTGCTGGACGAGGACCTGCGCTTCATGCGCCTCAACGCCGCCTTCGCGACCATGCATGGACTCCCGGTGCTCCAGCACATCGCGCGGATGCCATCCGAGCTTGCAGGCGTGCCCGGGATGCTCGACGAGGCGGAGCTACGACGCGTGCTCGAGACCGGCGAGATCATCGCCAACCAGCCCGTCACTGGCCTGATCGGAACGGTCAAGCGGCACTGGCTCGTGAGCTACTTTCCCGTCCGCGGTGTGGATGGCGGCGTCACGGGCGTCGGTGCGTTCGTCATCGACAGCACGCTGCACCACGATCTCGAGGCGCAGCTGCTCCAGGCGCAGAAGATGGAAGCGGTGGGCCGCCTTGCGGGTGGCGTCGCCCACGACTTCAACAACCTGCTGACGGTGATCAGCAGCTACAGTGAGATGGCGCTGGAGACACTGATGCCGGCCGATCCGCTCTACGCCGACATGAAGGAGATCCGCGATTCGGCCGACCGCGCCGCGCGGTTGACGCGGCAACTGCTCGCGTTCAGCCGCAAGCAAGTGATGCAACCGCAGGTGCTCGACCTCAATCGCGTGTCCGTCGAGATGGAACGCATGCTGCGCCGGCTCATCGGCGAGGACGTGACGCTCTCGCTCGACCTCGCGCAGGATCTCGGTGAGGTGCGCGCCGACCCCGGGCAGATCGAGCAGGTACTGATGAACCTCGTGCTGAATGCGCGCGACGCTACACCGGATGGTGGACGCCTCATCGTCGGCACCGCCAACGTGTCGATCGCCGAGGAGCTCGTGGTGGAAGGTAATACCGTTCTGCCTGGCGACTACGTAACGCTCACGGTGATGGACACCGGGTCAGGGATGTCGGAGGAGACGAAGGGTCACCTCTTCGAGCCGTTCTTCACCACCAAGGACTCGGGGCAAGGCACGGGGCTCGGCCTCTCGA
>JBKJMP010000324.1:0-7674 GCA_046596395.1 Gemmatimonadaceae bacterium | reverse complement strand
CGCTGAAGCCGGTCGTCGAGAGCGTGGTGCCGATGAGCGACCTGCGCGCCGCGGCCGGTGCAGGGTCGGCCTCCGGCCAGGGAGCGCTGACGCGCGCGGACTCGATGCTCATCGGGCGCATCCTGCTCGCCGAGGACAGGCGCGACTCGACGGATGCCGCGATGAGCGAGGCGGCGCGGCACGGGGACGAGCGCGTGCGCCTGCTCGCGCGGCGCGCGATCGGCCGGATCGCGGACTCGCTGTTCGTGTCGCGCGCGTTCCTCCCGGCGCACACCCCGCCCACCGCGTGGCCGGAGCCGGCGTGGCGCCTGCGCTTGCGCGGACTCACGGCGCAGCGCAGCGATTGTGGTGCGCTGCGCGCAGCGCTCGCGGACAGCGCGTGGCCAGTTCGTTTCCGGGCAGCGGATCTCGTTACCGCGCCATGCGCCTCGGACGAGATGATCGTCAGCACGCTGCGCCGGTGGGTCGACGACGTTCCGCGCAACACGACGCGTCGCCGACCGGGTGAGGTGTCGTGGCATGCGGCGGCGCACGCGGTCGTGGCGCTCGCGCGCCTGGAGCCCGCGCCATCCCGGGCGCGCGTCGCGCGGCTCGCGGCGCATCCACAGTGGCAGCTCCGCCAGTATGCCACGCGAGCGGCTGCGGTGTTGTCCGATACGACGACCCTTCGCGCGCGGGCGCGCGATGCCGACGACAACGTGAAGGAGACGGCCATCGACGCGCTGTCGAAGCTCACGGGGCATGCGGATGACGACGTTTTCCTCGCGACTATCTCGAACCCACGAGCGGGCGCGCAGGCGGTGCGTGCGGCAGCAAACGCACTCAAGGGGACGCCACGCGCGGATGCCAGGCGCATTGCCAACGCCGCGTTCGAGCGCTGGGTCTCGCGCGCGAATGCGTCGGCGCACGATGCGCGCACGGCGCTGCTCGCGGTGGCCGGTCGTCCGGTTACCGATGATCGGCCGCCGGCGGTTCACATTGCCCTGCCACCCCGCGCGGTGGAGCTCGCCCTCGGCGCCGACATCCGGCTGCGCGTGCGGATGGCGCCGGCGAGCGGCGGTGGATCGTTCGTCGTACGGCTGCGCGGCGATGTGGCACCGATGCTGGCGGCGCGGATCATGGAGCTCGCGAGCAAGGGCTACTACAGCGGCCTCTCGTGGCAGCGCGTCGAGCACGACTTCGTGATCCAGGGGGGCAGTCCGGGCGCGAACGAGTATGTCGGGCTCCCGCAGTTTCTCCGCGACGAGCTCGGCCCCGTGCCGCACGCACGCGGAACCGTGGGCATGAGCACGCGCGGACACGATACGGGCGATGCCCAATGGTTCATCAACCTGCGCGACAACCTGCGACTCGGTCCGGCCGGTTATACGGTGTTCGCCGAAGTGGTCGACGGAATCGACGTGGTGGATGGAGTGTTGGAGGGGGATGTGATAGAGCGGATCGAGGTTCTGCGCGAGTGAGTCGTAAGGCGGTGGCGCCGCGGGCCGCGTGCGGCGTGCGGCGAATGTGCAGCGAATTGCGGAGGGCGACCCGGTGAGTGCGACTTTCACTCCGACCGACGGGTTGGCAACCACCAGAGATGGCGCGCGAACGGCAACGAGCACGTGGCCGCTCTACGCCGTCCTCTTTTCGTCGATTTCCATCGTCGTCGGTCTGATCTGGGACATCTCGTGGCACCGCTCCATCGGGCGCGACAGCTTCTGGTCGCCGCCTCATGTGCTCGAGCAGATCGCGGCCGTCGTCGCCGGGTTGGGGTGTGGTTGGCTCGTGCTCCGCACGACGTTCGGCGGCAGCGACGCCGACCGCGCACTCGGCGTCCGCGTGTGGGGATTCTGCGGACCGCTCGGCGCGTGGGTGTGCATCTGGGGCACGGTGATGATGATCTCGTCGGCGCCGTTCGACGACTGGTGGCATCGCGCGTACGGACTCGACGTCAAGATCTTCAGCCCGCCGCATGCCGTGCTCGCGTGGGGAATGATCGCCATCCAGCTCGGCGCGATGCTCATGGCGCTCGCGTGGCAGAACCGCTCGACCGTCGAGGAGCAGCGAAGGCTCGGCGCGTTATACGCGGTGTCCGCGGGGATCCTCCTGACGATGCACGCCACGACGCTCCTCGAGTTCGCGGCGTTTCCCAACAACATGCATGGCTCGGGCTTCTATCGGTTCGTGGCGATCGGGTTTCCGCTGATCCTCTGCGCGACCGCGCGGCCGTCGCGGCTGCGATGGCCCGCGACGACAGCTGCCGCGATCTACATGCTGATCGTCCTCTCACTCATGTGGACGCTGCCACAGTTCTCCGCCACCGCGATGCTCGCGCCGATCTACAATCCGGTCACGCGGATGGTGCCCCCGCCCTTCCCCCTGTTGCTCGTCGTGCCCGCAGTAGCGATCGACCTGTTGATGCGGCGGATTCGGGGACGCGACTGGACGTTGGCCGTTGCGATCGGCACCGCGTTCGTCGTGCTCATGCTGGCGGCGCACTGGCCGTGGTCGGCGTTCCTGCTTTCCAGGCCCGGCAACCCGACGCTGTTCGGCCTCGAGATCTGGGACTACACGCTCAAGCTCGGGCCTTGGCGCTACGAGTTCTGGGATCTCGATCCAACGCGTCTGGCCTTCCTTCGCGGCATCGCGATCGCCACCGCAACGGCGATCGTGACGTCGCGGCTCGGGCTCTGGCTCGGCAGCGGAATGGCGCGCGTGCAGCGATGATGCGCGGCGTGCGTCGGATGTCGTCGATCGCACTGCTCGCGATCGTCTGCTCGGCGCACATCGGGAGCCCGGACGCGTGGTACGACGGCATGGCCGGCCCGTATAAGGTGCTCGTGCACATCCAGGCGCCGACGGTGATCCCGGGCATCGCGGTCGTGAACGTGCGCGCCGACGAGGCTGGCGTGACGCACGTGACCGCATTCGTGAACACGTATGACGCGAAGGGCGGTACACCCCCGCCCGACGTCGCAGCGCCGGTCGCAGACAATCCAGGCTGGCATCGCACGCGTCTGTGGGTCATGGCTGGTGGATCGAACAGCGTGACTGTCGCCGTGCATGGGGCGCGCGGCGAAGGCTCCGTCGTGGTGCCGCTCGTCGCGTTGGCTGAGCAGCGTCTCGCTGTAACGCCGCTGCTTGCCGGCGGGCTTCTGGTCGTCGGGCTGGTGATGGCGTCCGGACTCCTGTCGATCATCGGCGCAGCGGTGCGCGAAGGCGTGCTGCGGCCCGGCGAGGTGCCCGATGCGACACGTCGGCGACGCGCGCGATTCTCCATGCTCCGCGCAGCGGGCGTGATGTCGATCGTGCTGACCGTGTGGGGATTCTGGTGGCGCAGCGAGGACGAGGCGTATGCCAAGGGACTGTTCACACCAATCGCCGTGAGCGCACGTGTGGATGCGGCTGGATCGGAGCGACGGCTCGTCCTGACGGTCGACGACACGGGGTGGACGGCGCGCCGTCGCAACGGCCGAACGTCGCAGCTCGCCGAGTTGATCGAGGACCATGGGAAGCTCGTGCACCTGTTCATGGTCGATCGCGCCGAGCGGCGCAGTTTCGCGCACCTGCATCCGACGACGACCGATACGATCACGTTCACAGCGCCCTTTCCAGCGCTGCCGGCAGGCACCTACTCCGTGTTCGCGGACGTCGTCCACGCGAGCGGGTTCACACAGACGTTGACGACCACCGTCACGATCGACGGCGACACGACCAGCACACTCGCGCCGAGTGACGATGACTCGTGGGCGATTGGTCGGATGCGGGATTCGGTGCGCTCCACACTCGATGACGGCGCGAGCCTCACGTGGCTCCTCGGCAACCGACAGATTCGCGCCGGCGAGGAAGCCGGGCTTCGCTTCGTGCTCGACCGCCCCGCCGGCGATACGGCCGCCATCGAGCCCTACCTCGGCATGGCCGGACATGCGGTCATCGTAAGGGACGACGGCCGTGTGTTCATTCACCTGCATCCGCTCGGAACCATTTCCGTGGCCGCGCAGGCGAGACTCGGCGGAGCGCCCGATCACGCCGCGACGGGGCACAAGCGGGCGGGCGTGCCTGACACGCTCTACTTTCCGTATGCGTTCCCACAGGCCGGAACGTACACCGTCTGGGTGCAGCTCAAGCGCGGTGGACGTGTGCGCACCGGCTCGTTCATCGCCGACGTCATCCCCGCGTCGCGCTGACCCGTAAGTCCCGCGAGGTACCGTGGTCCGTTTCCATCCGGTGATCGTGCTCGTGGCGCTCGCGTGCGCACGCGAGCCCGCGCCACCGATGCACGACTCGGCCGCGGCCCGCGCGTCGGCCGAAGTGCGCGCGCCACTGCCAGTGCCTGACTCGTTTCGCGTAGCGTTTGCGACGAGCCGAGGCGACGTCGTCGTCGAGGTAACGCGCTCGTGGTCGCCACTGGCCGCCGATCGCTTCCACCAGCTCGTATCCGAGGGCTTCTTCGACGACAGCCGGTTTTTTCGCGTGCTGAACGGCTACATCGCGCAGTTCGGACTGAGTGGCGATCCGGCGCGGAACGAGCGCTGGCGTGGCAACACGCTCCCCGATGAGCCATTCACCGAGAGCAACGCGCGCGGCACGCTCGTCTTCGCGGCCAACGGTCCAAACACGCGGTCGCACCAGCTGTTCTTCAACCTCTCGAACAACGAGGGGCTCGACCGGCTCGGGTTCCGGCCCATTGGGCGCGTCGTCGAAGGACTCGGCGCTGTGGATGCCCTCTTCTCGAGCTACGGCGAGACACCTGACCCGGGCATGATCGCCAACCGCGGCAGCAAGTATCTCGTGAACATGTTCCCGGAGCTCGACTACATCCGGACGGCGCGCGTGCTGGATTGGCCGCGCTGATGGACGCGACGTTGCCGAAGAAGCACCTCGTCAGCCGCGTTCGGCGCAATCTCGGCAAGGGGATGGAGCTGGCGTGGGCGGCGTCGCCGCGCGCGCTCATCAAGTTCTCGGCGCTCGGCATCATCACGGCCACGATGCCGCCCATCGCCGTCTACCTCGGCGCGGAGCTCGTGAACCGGATTGCCGAGGCGCGGGCACTGTCACTCACGCTCGGCGACGTGCTTCCAATCGTCGTCGGACTATGGCTCGTCACGAGCATCCAGCGCGCGATCGGTGCGTACATGGGCTACGGCCGCAACCTCTTCGTGCGCCGCGTGCAGCTCGAGGCGGAACGTCGGCTGCTTACAAAGGCATCGAAGCTCGACCTCGGCCACTTCGACAACTCCGATTGGCATGACCGCCTCGCGCGAGCGAAGCGTGACGTGTCGTGGCGGCCGGGCGATCTCACCTGGTCGGTGCTCGGGCTCTCGGGCAACGTCGTGACCATCGTGCTCATGGCATCGCTGCTCGCGAGCCTGCACCTGCTGCTGGTCGTCCTCGGCCTTGCGGCTGCAGTGCTCTCGCTCGTGCTGGAACGGCGTGTGACGGCGAAGATGTACGAGTTCCACTACAAGGAGACGCCCGAGGAGCGCGAGCGCGAGTATCTCGGCGACCTGCTCGTGCAGCCGCGCACGACGAAGGAGATCCGCGCGTACGTGCTGGCGGACTATCTCCTCGAGCGGCACCGGCAGCTGTCCGAGACGTTGTTTACCCAGCGTGCGCAGATGTACAAGCTCGGGACGAAGACGTCGTTGCTCACGGGGGTGGTCACCGGCACGACGCTCGCGCTTGCGTACGTGTTCGTTGCCGTGAAGGGCGTGGCGGGGGAGATCGATCCCGGCGGCGTGGTGCTCGTGATCGGCGCCTTCTCGGCGCTGGCCGGAACGCTTGGCAATGTCTCGAGCACGTTCGTCGCCGTTGACCAGCACACGACCTTTCTCGACGACTACTTCTCGTTCCTCGCGATCGAGTCGTTGGTGCCAGTACCAGCGCTGCCGAAGCAGCTTCCGGCGGACGTCTCCGGCGGCATCGTGTTCGACAATGTGTCGTTCAAGTATCCCGGTGGCACGGGAGCGGCGGTCGAGGGACTGAGCCTCGACATCAGGCGTGGCGAGCTGATCGCGCTCGTCGGCGAGAACGGCGCGGGCAAGTCCACGCTGGTCAAGCTCCTGCTCCGCTTCTACGACGCCGACAGCGGCTCGGTGACGGTCGGCGGCGTGAACCTCAAGGACCTCGACCCGGAGGCCCTGCGCAGCCGCATCGGCGTGCTCTTCCAGGATTACGCGAGCTACGAGCTTTCGGTGCGCGACAACGTGATGATGGGACGGCCTAGCGACGCGATCGACGATGCGCGCGTGCTCGAGGCGCTGCGGACGTCGCGCAGCGAATGGCTCGTGCAGAAGATGCCGAACGGCCTGGACTCGAAGGTCGGGCGGCTGTTCGAGGGGGGACACGATCTTTCCGGCGGTGAGTGGCAGCGGCTTGCGCTCGCGCGGATCATGTACCGCAATGCCGACATCTGGATTCTCGACGAGCCGACGTCGGCACTCGACCCGGAGGCGGAGGCGGCGATCTTCGCGGAGTTGAAGGAGAACTTGCGCGGGCGGATCGGGATCGTGATCTCGCACCGCTTCTCGACCGTGCGCATCGCCGACCGCATCGCGGTCATTGCGGACGGGCACGTAACGGAGCTTGGCACGCACGAGGAGTTGCTTGCGGCCAAGGGGCGCTACGCCGAGCTGTTCGAGCTCCAGGCGGCGGGGTACCGCTAGGTCATCCCGAGCGAGCGGTGCTCGCTCGGGACGACATGGGACTACGGCTTCGAGACGGACAGCCCGGTCACCAGCGCGTCCGTGTTGTGGCCGAAGCGAATGCCGTACACGCCATCGGTGGACTTGAGCTTTCCCGCACCGACGACCGCCGACTTGTCGTACGTGCCGACGACCGCGCCGTTCACCGAGCACGACACCTTGTCGCCCTTCACGGTCATCGCGATCTCCTGCGTGACCGACGCACCCTTGCCAGTCGCCTTCGCTACCGCGTCGTTCGCCTCGCCCCTGCGCCCATTCACCTGAAACGGCGCCGGACCCATGCCGCGGACGATGAACGTGCCGTTTCCATACGCCGCGCAATAAAGGAAGCTCTCCGTGTCGGTGCCGAGGTCGTTGCCGGCGATCACGATGCCGTACGGATGCGGGTGGTCGTTCAGCGACATGTAGCTCGATTCCTTGAACGTCGCCTTCACGGTGTAGTCGCCGGTCGCCTTGTTCGCCGGGTGCCAGTAGGTCACGGCCGGGCCGGTCGTGACGTGGAGGCCGTTGCCGTCCTTGGAGAGCTTCGCATTCGCGAGGACCTGGCCGGCGGACGTTTCCTTCGCGTCGATCTTGCCGGTCCAGCCGGGGACCGAGATGCCTCCGCCAGCGACCTTGTGCGAGACTTCGGCAGCGGCCTGCGCGGACAGCGCAGCCGGTACTAGTGCGACGACGAGCGCGAGCGTGGAAGCGTTGAAGCGGCGCATGTTCTCTCTCTCACTGAAGGGGGACGTCTGAATAACATAGAGCGGCGCCGGGCAGTTGGGCCAGCCGGGCCATGTGTGCAATCCGTCAGGGGGGCGGCGGAGCTGCCGGGGACATCGTAACGGGCCCCCCGATTACCATCGCCTTCTTGATGTAGTCCAGCTTCGGAAACATGCGCTTCAGGTACGAGTTCCCGAGCGTGGCGATGAGGTGATACTTCGGCGTCTCGCCGGCCTCGTCATGAATCGCAGCGACGACGTCCATCCCCTGCACCACTCGGCCG
>JBKJMP010000296.1:0-2785 GCA_046596395.1 Gemmatimonadaceae bacterium | reverse complement strand
CGTTCGACGCACGACTTGGTCGCGTGGTTGCTCTCAAGTTCCTCCAGCCGCGCATAGGCGCCGATGATTCGGCCGCCGAGCGATTCCGCCAAGAAGCGCGCATGGTTGCGGCCCTCGAGCATCCCAACATCTGCACCGTTCACGAGATTGGTGAGACGGATGACGGGCAGCTCTTCCTTGCGATGCCGCTCTATGATGGGGAAACGCTCCAGAGGCGCATTTCCCGCGGCCCACTCGCGATCGAGGACGCAGTGGGCATCGCCGTGCAGATAGCGCGCGGCCTCGCAAAGGCGCATGCTCGTGGCATCGTACACCGCGACATCAAACCGTCAAACGTTCTGGTAACTTCTGACGGCTTGGTAAAGCTGCTCGACTTCGGTATCGCCAAGCTCGCCGACGTGACGATCACCGGCGCGACGGGACCGCTCGGGACGGTCGCCTATATGAGCCCTGAACAGGCGCGTGGCGCCTCGGTGGACCATCGTACGGACCTTTGGTCGCTTGGGGTCGTGCTGTACGAGATGCTCACGGCCATTCGTCCTTTTCCGGGGGAGGCGGCGGCTGCAGTGTTCGATGCAATCGAGCACTCGAATCCACTCCCTCCGTCGGCGCATGTGATACAGGTTCCGCCAGCACTTGACAGGGTGGTGGCGCTCGCGCTGGAGAAGTTGCCCGATGCGCGGTATCAATCAGCATCAATCATGGAGCGCGACCTGCTGTTGCTCGGAATCGCTACGGCAAGCCCGGCAAGCATTAGTTCGGGTAGCGGCGATTGGCCGGAACGAACCCGATGGACTGGCCGACTCAGACGATTCGCCGGGCGGTGGCCCCGACGGGCAGTGGTCGTCGCCGTTTCTCTTTTTATGGCGGCCGGTGCCTTGTGGCTTGGTGTTGCGCAACTCCGACGCCCATCATTGTCAGCCGACGTTGTGCCGACGATAGCCGTGCTTCCGTTCGTAGACCGGAGCCCGGCGCGTGACCAGGAGTATTTCAGTGACGGCATCACCGAGGAGCTGATCGCGACCCTGGCGCGGATGGAGGGACTGCGTGTCGCGTCACGCACCTCGTCGTTCGCGGTCAATGACAAAGGAATGGACATTCGCACGCTCGGGGCGCAGCTGGGCGTTGCCATGGTGCTGGAGGGGAGCGTGCGGCGCGCCGGAAACCAGCTTCGGATTACGGCGCAGCTCGTGAATGTCGCCGATGGTTACCAGCTCTGGTCGGAGACGTACGACCGCGAGGCCGGCGATGCCTTTACTGTTCAGGAGGAGATAGCCCGCGCGATCGCGCAGCGACTGCGCGTGAAGCTGACCATTGCCAAAGCGACAAGTGCTGTGGTCAGACCGGGTGCCGAAGCGTACGACCTATACCTGAAGGGGCGCTATGCCCTCTACCTGAAGGGGCGCTATGCCTGGTACCGGCGCACCGAGAAGGGGCTGCGCAGCGCAGCGACGTACTTCGAGCAGGCATTGGTACACGATCCGGGTTATGCGCGCGCCCACGCTGGCCTCGCCGATGCATATGCAGTGCTCGGCTTCTACGACTATCTGCCGCCGGCCGAGTCGTTCCCCAAGGCCGAGGCGGCAGCGCGGCGGGCGGTGGAGCTCGACGCCGCGCTCGCGGCACCCCATGCTACGCTGGGATACGTAGAGCTTTACTACCACTGGAATCTCAATCGCGGCGAGGAGGAGTTTCGGCGCGCCATCGCGCTCGACCCCAATTATTCGACGGCGCACCAGTGGTACGCCAATCTGCTGACCGTCGCGGGACGTTTCGCCGAGGCCGAGCGTGAGATGCGCCGCGCAGAGGAGGTGGATCCGTTATCGCTGATCGCAAAGGCGGCCCTTGGGTGGGTGTTTTATCATGCGGGAGATAACGCAGCCTCACTGGACCAGTTCCGCCAGACGCTGGAACTCGATCTTGGGTACGCGTTGGCGCACGTCTGGCGCGGATGGACGCTGCAGGCGATGGACTCGCTCCCCGCAGCAGTGGACGCGCACCGCCGCGCAATTGCTTTGTCGGACAGCGGCGGGCTCTACGTCGCTTCGCTCGCCCGTTCGCTCGCTCTTGCGGGGAAGCGTGTGGAGGCGGAGAGACTTCTTCTCCGACTCGAAGCGCGAAGGGCCAGCGGCGGCTATGTACCGTCATACGAGATCGCCAAGGTTCACGATGCACTGGGGCGGCCGGACGTGGCGTTTGCATGGCTCGAGAAGGCACTCGCTCAGCGCTCACATTCGCTGGTCTTTCTTCGGGTGGATCCTCAGCTTTCCCGGCTACGAACTGACCCTCGCTTCAAACGCCTTCAGGCCCGGGTTTTTGCTGACTGAGGATTTCGGCCCGTCCTGACACCGTATCGATGATTCGAATCGGTGTGTCACCCTGATCGTCGCGGTATTTGCTACCGCGACTGCAGCCGCTGGCGCTATTCGGCTATCTGATAGCTCGTTATGGTCGTAAATTTGGATGACAACTTCAAGCCGGGGTTCTGCGACATGAAGTCATATACGGCGGTCATCGAACGCCACGCTGAATCCGGACTGTACGTGGGGTATGTGTCCGGCTTCCGGGGGGCTCACAGCCAGGGCGTCAGTTTGGAAGAATTGCAGGCAAACTTGGCAGAGGTTGTCGCCATGCTGCTCGAGGACGGGGAACCCCACCTTGAAGCCGAGTTCGTCGGCACTCAGACCGTTCGCGTGGCGTGACGTGGGTTCGCCGCCGGTCCTCGAGGCGCGTGAGGTTGCCAAGGGTCTGAGCGCCTCGGGTTCGCTGAGGTCCGTCAGCGGTG